>MPMZ01000115.1 GCA_002238765.1 Nitrospira sp. bin75 | reverse complement strand
CTGCAGCGCGCGCGTCGCTTGGACATTCATGGGTAACCCACGTTGCCAGAGTCTCACTGTCAGGTATGTTGTCGAGCGGTGAGCCAGGCTGGATGAATTGTGCAACGGCTTCCAGAATTTCCGGTGTAGTAGTGGCGGTTTCGAGTGTGAGGGTACTGGCGGGCTGAGCCGTTTCTTTCGACAAGGCCGGGGCGATTCGCTGAGAGATCTGTTTCCGTTCCTCTGACGATTTACTCTCGGGCGACGGGGACACTCCTGTCTCGGTCGGAACGATATCTGCTTTTTTCAGTCCTTCGGGTAGACCGTGTTTCCACTCGCCTTTGGACGGCTTGTCGCGATGTTGAAAGTAGTCTGGTGTGCCGCTTGCATAGGCAATGCGGTGTATTTCCCAATGTTTGTAGCCTTTTTTCTCTGTCTTGTAAGGTGTGATGACTGGCTTTTCGTCTATTGAGTGCTGCATTTCAGACGGATCAATTCCTAAGTCTGCAGCCAAGGTTTCACGTGCGCCTCTTTGAAGTAATTCGTTGAAATCAACTGGCTCCATCTCGATCTCTTTCCGCCTGTTGATTTAGCCTCGTTTATGGAAATTAAAACAAGGGGGTTTCAGAGGCGTCACGTTGACCAGCTATCAGGTTAGCAGGCTATCCTGCTATCCGTTCTTGATATTCATTCCACATCGCGATGAATAGGTCCGATTTCGATCCTTTTCTGAATCCGAAGCGCGCACCCGCCTCTTTTGCAAAGTCGTCAAGGATATATTCAGGGACCGAGAATTCGATCTTCGCTTTCCTGACGGGTTTTTCCCGCGGTGGGATTGTGAGATTCGAATTGGTAACGTCCGGCGTGGGCGGTGTGCCCTTGCTGACGCTTTTGGGTTTCAACTTCGCCACGTTAATCATTACGTCACCTCTCTTTCTGCCGCTGCCGCGACGGCATCAATAATGCTCTGCGCCATGGCGTCGGCCCGCTTGCGAAGCGTGGGGAATGAAGTTTCAGTGATGGCCTTTCCTTGATCCATGGCCGTCTTGAATGCGGCGCGGAATGGAATCTCGCCCTCCAGCACCATGTATGGGGTTTGCCCCAAGTACT
>MPMZ01000046.1 GCA_002238765.1 Nitrospira sp. bin75 | reverse complement strand
GCCCTTATCGCAGACGGGTGGGAAGAAGATGTGAAGAGTGGCGCAACCCCTTTCCCCTCCTGTCATCCTCGCTGTTTCCCTTCTGTCATTCCCGCTTTTCCCTAGCTGCCATTCCTGTCTTTCTCCTGCTGTCATTCCCGACCCCGATCGGGAATCCAGTGTCTTGCTCCTTCACAAAGAATGGACAAAGCAAAGACGCTGGATCCCCGATCTTCTTCCTTCTGTCATTCCTGCGAATCCCTCGACTCCACTCCGCTACGCTCAGGACAGGCGCAGGAATCCAGTGTCGTTCTCCTCACGAACACAGGACAAACCAAAGACTCTGGATTCTCGATTACTAATAGCCTGTCCTTGACGTTAGTAATCGAGGATCGAGAATGACAGGAGCGGGCGTCGGGGACAAGCGTCGAGGATGACAGCAGGGAAAAGCTGGAATCCAGCAAGACATTGTCTCTCTTGATTGACAAGAATAACGAGCGCAAGGGACTATCAGCAGGTGAAACTGCCAGCGGATTCGCTCATTGCCGGAGATAAACTGACACGGTACCTGCTGGTGTCGCAGGCGCATGGTGACAAATCAGCGTTTCTGGCCCAAGTCGGTTATACCCTGCGAAATGCTGACGACCTGCTCCAGGATTTACGCCTGCAAATTCTTCCGCTGGATGCACAACGGCTGGAATCCAACCAATTTGGCCAATACCATGAGATACGCGGTTCACTCACTGGGCCAAACGGTGGGACCTTGGCTGTTCGCACGATTTGGATCACTGAACACTTGTCGGGCATCACGAAGTTCGTTACACTCATACCAGACAAGGGGAAGACATGATGAAGCTTGAACCGTATACTGAGGCAGCCCTCACCATTGATTTACCGGAGTATCGGCTGTGTCGTGGCGACGTCGTCAAGCTTGTGGACCACCATGTCGCCCTGGACGGCACAGCAGGATACTCCATCGAAGTCTTCAACGCGGTCGGTGAAACCATGACCGTCACCGCCGTCCCCATCTCGGCGCTCGAAGCTCTCCGCCAAGACGAAGTGCTCTGTGCTCGACCGTTGGGTTAGTAACGGATTCCGAACACATTCCGGAATGACATCGTCTGGTTTTTCAGCGGCCTCGCCGTCGTTGTAGGGGCCGCATCGTATGCGGCCCACAGAAGACAGCGCCATGAGATGGCGCCGCTACGAATGCCTCTACCTCCCCTCGCCCCTCCTTACAAAAGAGGGGAAAGGGAAACCAAAGACGCTGGATCCCCGATCTTCTTCCTTCTGTCATTCCTGCGAATCCCTCGACTCCACTCCGCTACGCTCAGGACAGGCGCAGGAATCCAGTGTCGTTATTCTTTAGAGCGCAGGAAAAACCAACGACGCTGGATCCCCGATCTTCTTCTTGCTGTCATTCCTGCGAAAGCAGGAATCCAGGGTCTTACTCCTTCACAAAGAATGGAAAAACCAAAGACGCTGGATTCCCGATCAAGCCGAGAATGACAGAGAGGGAATGGTCAAGGATGACAGAAAAGAAGGGTTAAAACTGCCGCACCCAGCGCATTTCTATGAGGTTGCGCTGGAAGTCGTACAGTTGCGCGTTGGACTCGCGGACCTGGGTGGAGAACGCGATCTGCGGGCTGAACCCGAAGACCGTGATCGCCTACCGGCAAGGCATTCCGATCAGGGCGTTGGCGAAACGGTACGGCCTCAGCCGACCGACGATTTACCGGACTTTCAGGCGGTAGGAGTGTAACGTTTGCTGTTATGGTAAGTCTGAGTCGTCAACAATCAATTACTGAGTATGAATTGGCCTTTGGCGACGGTCAAATGAAAATCCTGTAGCAAATCCATGCCGACTAACACGTCGAATGTATCTGCTTTCTTACCCATGATGGTCACTTTCATTCGACTATGTCCGCGTGCAGTAGTGGTCAATTGCTGCTGGCCTTGCGATAGTTCAGTTATTGACACATGAAGCCCTACGCTGCACGTAGGGAGGTCTTGATCCCCGTGTACGCCTCCGACTGGCATCCATCCGTCTGAGCTTAGTTCCAATTCCTCTAAAACTTTTGGCGAAATCGAACTGATGGTTGCCCCTGTATCCAAGAGCGCCCGGTATGAGCTTGTCTTGTTGGTTTTTGGGTTAGAAACAAGCACATCCAAAAGGAGTTGTCGTTTTTCAATAGACCCTATATACGTCGGCATAGTTACTTCTCGACGGCAACAAAATCGATATACATAGCTGCGCCGCCAAACGAAGCCGGACTCTCGCCTATTTCCCTCAACGAGAAATGACCTAGTCCGTATTTCTCGCATGCAATATCATATGCGTCATTCCTGTCGTTATAGATGGCAACGAGCTCGCCATCATGAAACACAGCAATCCGCCCGAAATGGTTTTGTTCCAATTCTTCTTTCATGGAATTGTACGCACTGATATTTTTCTTCAACTGGTCCATTCCCGGGATTTCAGTCATGGCCACCGATCCTCCCTGTTTAGAAATTGGACTCTGTAACCCACTCATACTCACTTTTATACCCCTCCAGACTAGAAGTGACAAGTTTAGATACTAAATGAACAGAAAGGGCCGCATCGTATGCGGCCCACAGAAGACAGCACCATGAGATGGCGCCGCTACGAATGCCTCTACCTCCCCTCGCCCCTCCTTACAAAAGAGGGGAAAGGAAAACCAAAGACGCTGGAACCCCGATCTTCTTCTTTCTGTCATTCCTGCGAAAGCAGGAATCCAGTGTCTTTATTCTTTAGAGCGGAGGAAAAACCAACGACGCTGGATTCTCGATGACTACTGTCGAGAATGACAGATGGGGGAGCCGGGAATGACGGATGGGAGAAGAACGCGCGATCCTATCGCGCCACAAAATGGCGCCTGCGGGCGGGGCTGCGCCCCGGTCCCGAAAACTCTATCTAGTGGCGAGGACTGTCTGAGCGAAGCGAGTTCCGCAGCCCTCACAATCGGGACTGGGGCGCAGGGACCCGAAGGGCCACGCACGGGCGCCACTGGTTTTGGGTCCTTTTGCCGAAACAAAAGGACCTCGGCGGGGGGCGGAGGGCCGAGGGGGGCCAGGGCGGGGCGCCTTTGTTTTGGGTTCTTTTGGGAAAAAAAAAAGGCCCTGGGGGGGGGGGGGGCAAACCCCCGCCTCTAAACTTGTCGCACCCAGCGGAGTTCCACGAGGTTGCGTTTGAAGTCAAGGAGTTGCGCGTTGGATTCACGGACCTGGTTGGAAAACGCGACTTGGGGACTGAACCCGAACACCGTGAGCGCGCGGTTCAGGAGCGTGGCCCCCAGGATCCGGGTCTGGTCCCGGCGGGCGGAGCCATCGGGCCTGAACGGCTGAGGCCACCCGTCCTCGAACTCGGTCCACCGGATCTCGCCGCTCAGGCCCACGGTAAACCCCCACGGCAGCGCCACGTTCGTCCCCACCCGTGTCCAGTACCCGGCACTGTTCCAGTGGCGCGCCTGCGCCTCCTGCTGCAAATAGCCCACCAGGGCGTTGACCTGCACGGTCGGGAAGAGCACATAGTTCGCGCCCAGAGAGAACACCATGAGCGGCCCTTCGAGGAACTTTTGTTGCTGGTTTTTCCGGTCCTGCCAAGCGGCCCGGCCGCTTAGCCGCAGGCCCGCGTAGACCCGGTGCTCCACTTCGAGCCGCGCACCGAAATCATAGTTGAACGGGGAGCTGCCCCACCAGCGCTGACTGGAGGTCGCCAGCAGGCTCATTTCCGTGGTCGGACTGAGGAACCAGCGAGGCCCCGCGTAACCCGACAGAAACGTCTGGTCGAACTGGCCCCCCTGATACTCCCGGTGATTGACGTTGAACCCCGCGCGCAGGCGCCAGCGCTCGGCCAGCGGATACTGGTATTCGGCGCCGCCCCAGCCCACCACGCCGATAGCCGAACTGGCCCGCTGCCCCGCCCCCCGGCGAAACGGCAGGCCGCGGATATAGATGAACGCCACGTCCGACGCCGCGTTTATGTTGGTGTCCGGGGCCAGGGAAAACCCGAAATACCCGCTCCAGCGCCGCCGCGCCCGCATGACGTTCAAAAAACTCCTGACCTTAGCGACCACCTGATCCGGCGGCTTCCCGACCAAGGCCCGCTCGAAATGCTCGACGGCCAAGTCGTCATCTCCCTTGAGAAAAAAGGCCAAGGCCAGTTCCAGGCGCACGCGCACCAAGTACGGCTCCCTGATGAGGATGGCGTGAAACGCCGCGATGGCCAAGTCCAGGAGCTTGACCTGTTCTTCGTCCGTGACATCAGGTTCCTGTGACCCGCGGCTCGCGGCCAGGCCCAGGAGAAACCGCACGTCCGTCTGGTCCAAACCGTCCTCCAAGGCCAGGGGCTTCAGGATCTCCAGGGCCTCAGAGTAACGGTTGCGTTCAACCAATGCCCGCGCCATGTTGACGCGCGGATCAGACGACAGGTGAGGTCGCTCAAACTCCACATTGGCCTCGGCGTTCGACGCGGAATCACGCGTGGCGTCCGGTCCTGCGCTGGGCGGAGTACCGGACTCCCCCTTCGACGGCCCTCTCCCCTGCTTGAAATTAGGCGAAGCCCCCGACGTTTTTAATCGGGGGGCAGGGGTGAGGGGGGCCAACCGGCCAGGCGTGGAAGCACCAAAATAACTCAATCCTCCGCACTGCCGGCACGCCTCCGGTGGCGCCTCAGGTGTATCAGCGGAGGCTGAACCGGCCTGCGCACCTGACCGCACACCGGATCCGGGCGACGGCCGATCTGACTCCGCGCCGGATGCCGCCGGCACCGGCCCAACGAACAAGAGGAATGCGACGGCCGCAAACGTACGGCAAAGAACGTGAAATGCGGCCACGGAGAACTAACCTGTGTTTGAAGGAGGCAGACAAAAAAGAGAGGGCAACTCGATTGGGGTTGCCCTCTCTTCAGGTATCGGACCTACAGCATCATCTTCTCATGACAAGGTCCCACTTCCAGTGATCGGATTATTGCCTGTCCGCACCGAAGCCACCGATCACGGCCGCGTTGTCCGTTACGGCGTCGAACGTGCCGACAACCGTATTCGGATATCTGCTGTCCTCGGCAACAGTAAGCGGGGAAGCATTGTAGAACGAGCCTTGCCACCTCCCGATGTCGTTAGTCGTGGCACCGCCGCCGAAGTTCGCTTCAGTGGTGCTGCTGAAGGTTGCGGTGCCGTCAGCAAGAGTCGCTGACTCCAGCATCACCCTCCAAGCAGCAGCGGTTGTGCTATCGGTGTCGTCAAGCACGAAGCCTGAGATCGATCCGCTGATTGTGCCTACACCGGTGTCATCACCGAACCTCGCCGTCAAGCTGGCGTTCGCGGTGAAATGGCCGACACCGGCGTCGGTCTGCGCACCGGCAGAGAAGGTCTTCGTGATGTACTTGCCCGCTGCCGGACCTGAGTAGGTGGCGTTGCCTTCCAAGGAAGCCGCGACGGTAGCTGCGTAGCCTGTTGAGCCACCCGCGAAGACCTCAACATCGTGCTCAGCTTCGTTGTCCTTCGGCTTGTTCAGCCACCACCCGAACCACGCGTACCCCGTGTCCGGATCCTTAACCGTGGCGTCATTCGGCGAATTGGGGGTGAACCGCCAGTCATTCGGGGACGCGTCTTCCGCCCCAAAGTCTATGGCGCCCGTTGCAGTGGTTACCACCGTGCAGGTGGTAGCCGTACACGTGTACTGACCCGGTACACCATCGAAGGTACCGGCGAAGGATTTCGAGCGGCCGGTTTGTGAGCCGTCATAGACCCAAGTCGTAAGCGGAGCGGAGGGGAAGCCGGCAGACATCACCAATTTGTTACGGGCCGCGGCTGCGTCGGCATCGGTGATGGTATTGTCGAGGATGTTGTCCAATTGATCCTGACTGTATTGAGCGGTGAACAACTTGTCTGCCGGAGCGTCAATGTCCGTGTAGATCACCAGGACATCCTGGTCTTCGGTCACAGCGTCCGTCTTCGTCAACATGGCGCTGTTCCAGGAACCGCTGCCGGCATTGACCGAGCCGCCGGTGTAATCGTCCTCGAGCGTACCGTTCACATCGATATTCACATTGCCCGCCACGGATCGAGTTATTGTAACCCCCGTAACACCGGAATCGGCCTCGGTTGGTGTCGCCTTTGCTGTGTAGGTAGCCGGAATCCGGTTGTCGGTGGCGGTGCCGTCGGTATTCACCAACACCTCCCTGAGCCTCATCTCTCGCTGAATCCTGTCGTCCCTCATGGCCTTCGCGTTGGTTTGTTCGTTTTCTCGTTCGATAGCGGCCAATCTATCGTTCGCCGCATTGAGGGCGTTCGTCAACTGCGTGACCATGTCATTCGCGTCGTCGAGCATCGTCTGCAGGCTTTCTACTTGTTGCCTATAGTCGTCCCGCATGGCCGTCAAATCGTCAACCATTTGCTGGGTCGGCGCATCCGCGATCTGCATGTTCAAATCATCGATCATGCCATTCGCGTCGTCGAGTTGGTCTTGTATGGTCATGGCATTTGTATTCGCCGTCTCAAGTTCGTCCGTCAATCGTGTCACCGCGGCTTCGGCTGTCGATGCCCTTGACGCTAATGCGTCAATCAGGTCCTGTGTCGCTCGCTCACCCCCAACCATCAGGCTGGTTCCGCCACCACTGCCACCACACCCAACCAATGTCATTGCGGCAATTGCGATAAATGCCCACAAGAGTTGTTTCATCTTCATGTTGTCTGGTCCTTTATAGTACGAAAACTAGAATAATCATTGTATTATCAACAACTTATAGAATCTCTCCATCACGAACCCAACGCTTGACCCAACACTTTGAATATCGCGTTACTCACCGACAGGAGACTGTGTTCAAACAGTCTCTGAAGATCTATTGTGGTTGCGTTCGCCCGAAGTACCGGGAAAAATGTAGAGCATTATCAACAATCGTCAATTTACAAAGTGGCCCTGTGCGACACTTACGAATCGTCTTATGCAGCTGGGCCCTACTGGTGCTAGTCGGCATCGGGTCTGCAGTAGACTCTGCCGATACCCTCCCGAATGCCACGACCGAATCCTGGGGTGAGGCAAGAAAACTCTGCTCGCCGGGGCCCACTAGTAGCCTGTGTGAAGCTATGAAAGAGGTGGCTCGATTTCCTTGAACAGTTTGCAGGCTGTCGATAAGTGGCTCTCCGCTCTGGTTATGCCGCTGCCTGGATTGGCTTGGACTGGTTGCCATAGGCTTGATCGGGCGTTTGCCCGCCAAGCGAGGAATGCGGTCGGCGCCGGTTGTAGAACGCCAGATAACGACCAAGACCGCGACGCGCCTCCGAGACGCTTCGGTAGGCGCGCAGGTAGACTTCCTCGTATTTGATTTTCCGCCAGAGCCGACCGACAATGATGTTGTCGCGCCACGCACCCTTGCCGTCCATGCTGATCGCAATCTTGGCGTCCTGCAAGGCCGTGAGAAAAGCGACGGAGGTGAACTGACTGCCCTGATCGGTGTTCACGCTCTCGGGGGGCCATAGCCAGCCAGCGCTTCGCTCAACGCCGCCACGCACGGCCCCGTCTCCAGCGTTATCGAGAGCCGCCAGGCGAGTACCCTGCGGCTGAACCAGTCGAGGACCGCCACCAGATACACGAACCCCCGCGCCATGGGCACATAGGTGATGTCCATCGCCCAGACGTGGTTTGGGCGGGTGACGGCCAGCTTCCTTAACAGATAGGGGTAAATCGGGTGGCCCGGCGTCGGGTGCGACGTGGTCGGGCGCCGATAGAGCGCCGCGATCTCCATCCGCTTCATCAGCGTGGCGACATGGAGGCGGCCCACCTCATGGCCTGCCTGCCGGCAAAGGGATACTCCACATGTCACGCATCCATCTGACGCATCAAGGCCAGATCGGCAGCCGAAAGAGGACGTCGCTGGTCATACACGCTGCCCCGACTTAATCCAGCAGCCGGGTTTGCCGGCTGACACTCAAGCTGTGCGCACGGTCGATCATCGTCTTGCGCTCGGCAACAGACCGGCCTTGCTGAGCGCAAGACGATGACCGGCAGATGCTGGGCTACCCCGCGAATGCCAGTGCCGCACAACTTCGCTGTCCGCGGAAGCCCTGATCTCATTTAATTGCGGGTGTGCAAGCGCGCCGATCATGAGCGTTTGGGAAGCTTATGCGCTTGCGCGATGGGTTCGCCACTCGCGACAGCGCCCATCACGAGCGACCGTGAGAGAAACGGATCGAGTGGGTGAAGGAGCCGGTCGCGCAAGGACCGGTAGTCCGCCAGGCGTTCAGCGGTACATGCGGTGATCGAAATGCTCCGGTTCTTGCCGTTCTTGGCATGCCAGATGTGAAGCAGGGTCCCGTGCGTGTCCACGTCCATGTCGTCCAGACCCAAGGTCTCGCCGACCCGCAGTCCCGTCACCGCCAGCAGGCCGAACAGGGTGGTCTAGCGCGTGGTCTGAGCCGGGGTTTCCGAAGGGTTTGAAGATGGACGGGAAGATGTGGTGGCGAGAGGCAGACATTGAGAAATGGATGGCCTCGCTGCCGTATTGCTCAGTAGAAGAGTTAAAAAGGCTAGAGACGGTCTAGGTGGCTAAAGGGGATCTAGACGTGGTGGAAATTGTGGGGTTTGAAGCGTGAAGCGCTGTATAAGTGGGGTGAACCTAATTGAGAATGAGAAAATGTGTACCGGCGCTCGAGGCGCGCGGTCGCGCCCACGTCGTCTGGACGCGGCCGGGAAGCTAAATCGCAAAACACGCATGAACAGGGTACTTTAGAAAGTGTAGAAAAAAATGGTAAAATGCGGCCGCCCGAGTGGATTTTCTCATTCTCAATATGCCGGCGTCCGCGGGGTGGCCGACGTCGTCCTGGAGGACGTCGGCCCAAGGGGAAAGAGGTTATAGCCATTTAAGGGCGCCGAGGAGGAGCCCTGCGATTGCAAGCATGGTGCCGACATTCCATCTGATGATGAGGATGGTTTTGTCGGAGAGATCTTGCTTCACCACCGCGATGTCCTTGTGAATGTCGGCGGTCTCTTTTTTTAATTCCGCGGTCTCTTTTTGCAGGCCGGCGATATCCTTTTGCAGGCCGGCGATATCGGCTTTCGTGGCGAGATTGTGCTCCAGGACGTGCGCGACGGTTTCGACGAAGGCTTCGGCAGTTTCATGAGAGACGCCGGTTTTTGTGATGCGCTTGATGTGCAGGTTGGTGTCGAAGATGACGGATTCGCTCATGGTGATTCTCCTTTTGTAAGCATGTGACGTTTATAAAGAATTGTCAAGCGCGCCGCCACACTACACCCCCCGACAGCCCGGGGATTTATATATTAAAATAAACGCCCACTTAGATTGCGCTCTCTGTTCTTAATTGGAAATCTGTTTTACAGCCTCTCCTGATTCCTCTATAGTTTTCATATTCCGTTCTCCGAGTGAGCCATAAGAAACGAGAATCGCCTGTATGCATGCGTGTTTCAGAAGATCGCTGATTTTTCATTGCCACAAGATTCCCACTGGCTTCAGCAGCACGAGAAAAGTCCCGTGGAATCTGAGAAGAAACACGGGGCCTTTCTGCTGGATGATGGAAACTTGAACGCCATGACCCCCTTCTGTTCCGTCATCCCCGTTTTGAGTCTTTGTCGTGGCCGCATCTCCCTTCCGTCGTATAGAGACTTGATCCCAATATGGGACTCTGCTAGGGTTCCGGTGATGAGGATCATCGCGTTGGCGACCCTGAAGGCGTTTCTTGATGCCAAGTCCACTCACGCAGATGCCAGAGAGCCGATGATGGCGTGGTATCGACAGGTCAAAGCCGCCGATTGGGCGAATCCGGCCGATGTCAAACGGGACATTCGGAGCGCAAGCATTCTCAAGGATGGCCGGGCGGTGTTCAACGTCGCAGGCAACGCGTACCGCATCGTGGTGTGGATCAACTATCCCTACCGGGTCGTTTACATCCGTTTCGTCGGCACCCATCGGATGTACGACGCCATCGATGCACAGACGATTTGAAAGGTGAGCCATGGACATAGCACCAATCAAGACCAAACGGGACTACCGCCGCACACTCAAGGAAATCGAAGGCCTGATGATGGCCCGCCGCAACACGCCGGAAGGAGACCAGCTCGACGTGCTGGTGACGTTGGTGGAGGCCTGGGAGGCCAAGCACTACCCGCTGGATTTTCCTGACCCGGTCGCCGCGATCCGCCACCACATGGAGCAGAACGGCTTGGCGCCGAAGGGCCTGATTCCCTACCTGGGAAGCCGCAATCGGGTCTATGAAGTGTTAAACCGCAAGCGGCCGTTGAGTCTGAAGATGATCTGGCGCCTGCACAAAGGCTTGGGCATTCCGGCTGAATCCCTCATCAAGATCGACGACGGCGTATCGGTCCCGAGACCGTAGGTCGGGGTCGTTGTCGAGAGTCGCCCTTCGTCGGGTCGCCCGCTCAATACAAGAACCTGAATGAGAAAAGCCGGAGGTCCTGTGGCCTCTACATTCCGACACGCGGCAAAATGTTGGAGTCCTAGGCTCGTGCTCCCTATAAGCTGATCGCGAAACGGGTGCCTTAATGCCGATCACTTCCCGGCAGGTTCAGTTTCCGCTCCGTAACAGTATCGTTCGATAGTGTTACGGAAACGACGCATCCCATGCCTGACTAACAGATAAATCAATCGGTTGCAGAGGGTATAATTCTTGCTCAACAATGAAATTGTAAATGCACCACAACCACCGAAAGGACCAAAGATGACCTACATCACTCTTACCATTGAACCCCTTGATGAAGGCGGGTATGTCGCGACATCCAGAGAAGTGCAAGGACTCGTGGCTCAGGGCAAAACCATGGACGAAGTGATTGGCTACGCACGAGACATCGCCAAAACTCTGCTGGACGAACGGAAGAAATTACGATCCCATGTGCCGGCATTAAGCGTTCCACGACAACAAAAACTCGTCGTAGCGGTCTAATGGGCGATCTCGCCGGGTTTCGCTATAGAGACGTTATCAAAGTCTTGAAGCACTTCGGTTTCGCCTAATGTCGTGAAGCAAAGGGCTCACATCAAATCTGGAAGAATAAGCATTGCTAGACGACGATTCCCTATCGTTCCAGGAAGGACATCCCCGAGGGAACCCTCTGCCATATTTTGAAGCAGGCCGGTATTTCAAAAGAAGAATTCCTATCGCATCGCTGATCCCTTCTTGACCCCTTCGCAATAAGTTCAGTGTACTCACGGGCATGGGTATGTTGAAGGCTGCCGTGCGTCAATAGATTTTGCTACATAAGATCCCGTTTTAAGCATTCCCTACGTGGGTAAACACGTATATCATTTCCTTTGGAAACGCTTGAGGCGATTCAGGCGTCGTATGGACCGAAGAGGGCAGGCGTGACGGAAAACGTTACCGCCTATGCCGCGTTACTAGCCTACACGGTGAACCCGAACAACAAGGACCGCGACGGGGTGTTCGTGTCCTCGCTGCCAAGAACAAGACCGAAATCTAAGCGGCTTGGGGTATCGTGAAATCTGGCCGTGTGGGCAGGGCTGGCTGGGCTGACTCAATGAGGCGCCAGACCGAACCAATGGAAGCTAAGGATGTTGAGGAGAACCGCTCCGAGGATATGAGACTATCCCCCACTGTTCTCTGTGGCCATGGTCTTTGAAAATCCTCAGGAACTGGGGAACAAGTTCTTCGAGTAGTGCCAAGGCAGGTCGAAGCGAACCTTTATTGGAGCGACGTTTGTCCGTTGAGCCGCCATGAAAGATCTGGTTTCGGAGCACTCGCAGGCGTTTACATACGATGGTTCAGGATGCGCCTAACGCTCTTCGCTTATAAGCGGTGCGTGCCTCCTGCAACTCCTCATCCTGTTTCCGTTTGCAATGAGACGAAGGCCCTTCTCTCCAATATCTCGCTGAAAGAAACTGGGTTCTTCATAGGGTATCGATTGTTCGTTTGATGTGGCTGTCATCCCATATTCATGTCAACCTGCCGTCTTCTTGATCCATGTGACACATCCGTTCTAAACACTTCTCCATGTCTTTGCTATCCGTCTCTCGTCATTCATTGTGCGGCCCAGACAAGGCATTGCATGCTCTCCGATCAAGGGACCTTCATCCCATGCTGGTTCTTTAAGACTCTTGGCCCGGTCAATCCACGCCTCCGCCCTCTGTCGTCGGTCCCAGTAGCCCTGATTGTCGGAGGTGAGTTTCGGGGGCATCGGAGGTTCTTGGGTGCGAGATGAAGGTGAATGAAGAAAGTCCTGAAGATGACCAAAGGCGATATCGCTTGCCGTTTCATCAGATTGAGTCCCCGCGTACGCTGGCCCCACTCCCTACTCCAAGCTTTCCTGCTTACCCGTGCAACGCGCGAACGGCGTGCTCTGGGTCGGCCTCCAGGATTCTCAACAAGGTCTTGGCGGGGCCGGTTGGATGCCGGCGTCCCTGCTCCCAGTTTTCCAGTGTCCGCTTGCTGACACCGATCAACCTGGCAAAGCGGTGCTGGCTCAGACCAACCTTTTCACGGATCACCCTGACTTCCGGATCCGGGAACATCGTGACTCTGGCAGCGGCTTTTTTACCTCGGACAATGTCGTCCATTTCCTGCACACTGGCCAGCAACTCGTTAAACAATTCATTTTTCATCTGACCACCTCTCGACGATCGATTTCAGCGCTTTCTTTTGCTCTGCCGTCAGGTCTTGTTGCTGACTTTTCGAGTACACGTACAGCATGTACAGTTGTTCGTCTTCCGTCATCCAGTAATAAATCACCCTGACCCCGCCGCTTTTACCCTGGCCGTCCTGCTTCCAGCGAACTTTCCTCAGTCCTCCAGTGCCTTGAACGATGTCGCCCATACCGGGGCGATAGACCACATGCAGCCCTTGGCGGGCAAACGCCCGATCAGGCCTATTTCAACAAGCCAACGCCAATCCCGGCGGCGGCGCAACCAGCGCGGAGATCCACGTATCGACAGCTCGCAACCTGTTCAAGACAGTCCAGCCACCTCTCTTGGCGAATAGAACGGTTGTTCCACGAGTTGGGAAGCAGAGAGTCCTTAAAACTGCCGGACCCAGCGCATTTCCAGAGGTTGCGTTGGAAGTCGTACAGTTGCGCGTTGGACTCGTGGACCTTGGTGGAAAACGCGACCTGCGGGCTGAACCCGTACATCGTGATCGCGCGGTTCAGCAGCGTGGCTTGCAGGATACGGGGCTGGCCCTCACGGGGCGTAGAGTTATCCGGGATGAACGGAACAGGCCACCCGTCCTCGTCATTCGTGCAGCGGAATTGTTGATGGTGGAGTGCCGGTCAGCGCATGATTTGACCATTGCGCCATAACTCATATTCACTGATATCGATTTCCTTGTTCCATACCACGGCATAACCGCCTTGCTCCACGTGAGCGGACTTGAATAACGCAGGGTTTCTCAAAGGAGCAAACATGTCCTTTTCCAGCAAGGGCGTCACGTCATAGGTTTTTATTTGCGTATTATCAAACGTGACCAAGAGCGTATGATCATCAATAGCTTCGACAGACTGGACCTTGGGATAGGGCATGACTACTCCAACGGGGGTAATGGACGGAAGGTTTGAGAAGTCCACATTTCATTCAATTCGCTTCTGTGCAGCGTTCCCCATTCAACAACAAGCTTTTTGGCTCTGTTCGGCAGATCGCCTTCTATCATTTCCAAGGTCTTGATATGAAACAACCCCACATGTTCACCATAAACCGCATGGAAGTGTGGGGGTGGATGATCGCCAAAGAACAGTTTTATAACTATTCCATAAAATCTCGCAATCTCAGGCATATCGTATCTCGAATAGATGTTTTAACAATCCTCCGACAACGTCAATGATGGTAGAGATTACCACCTTGACGCTGATAGGGAAAGCCCCGTAGGTCGGGTTAGCCGAGTAGGCCTAACCCGACATGCCGTTGACCATTCCCCGGATTATTGTCGGATTACGCGACGGTAATCCGACCTACGTTTTCCGGGTCCACGCCCGGTTCGCCATTTCTCTTTGTGTCATTCTGAACGACGTGAAGAATCTCGCAGGTGTAGCGGCCGCATCTCATGCGGCCTGGAGAGGCCGTCAATAAAAACACCTTGCCATGAGATGGCGCCGCTACGAATGCCTCTACCTCCCCTTGCCCCTCCTTACAAAAGAGGGGAAAGAAAAAGCAAAGACGCTGGATTCCTATAAATCGTCTGGATCCTCGATCAAGCCGGGGACAAGCGTCGAGAATGACGGATGGGAGAATAGAGCGCGATCCGATCGCGCCACAAAATGGCGCCTGCGGGCGGGGCTGCGCCCCGGTCCCGAAAATTCTATTGAGGGGCGAGGACTGTCTGAGCGAAGCGAGTTCCGCAGCCCTAACTATTCGGGACTGGGGCGCAGGGACCCGAAGGGCCACGCACGGGCGCCAATGGTTTTGGGTCCTTTTGCCAAAACAAAAGGGCCTCGTCGTGCGGGGGCGACACCCCGCAATCAGAACTGCCGCACCCAGCGCATTTCCACGAGGTTGCGTTGGAAGTCGAAGAGTTGCGCGTTGGACGTGCGCAGTTGGTTGGAAAACGCGATCTGCGGGCTGAAGCCGAACACCGTGATCGCGCGGTTCAGCAGCGTGGCCTGGAGGATGCGGGTCTGGTCTTCGCGGGGCGTCGTGTTATCGGCCAGGAACGGCCACCACCCGGCCTCGTAATCCGTCCACCGGAACTCTCCGCTCAGGCCCACGGTAAAGCCCCACGGCAACGCCACGTTCGTGCCCACCCGCGTCCAGTACCCGTTACTGTCCCAGCGGTCAAGCTGGGATTCCTGCAGCGAATAGCCGATCAGGGCGTTGAGCTGCACGGTCGGGAAGAGCACGTACCTGGCGCCCAGGGAGAACACCATGAGCTGACCGGTCAGGCCACGCTGCTGCTGGTATTTCCGGTCGCTCCACAAGGCCCGGCCGCTCAGCCGCAGGCCGGCGAAGACCCGGTGTTCGACTTCCAAGCGCGTGCCGTAATCATAGTTGAAGCTGTATTGACCGAACCAGCGCTGGCTGGCCGTGGCCAGCAGGCTCATTTCGGTACTCCGGTTAATCAACCAGCGCGGCCCCACATAGACCCCGGCGTACGTCTGGTCGAATTGCTTCCCTTTATATTCCCGGTGGTTGACGTCGAACCCCGAGCGCAGGCGCCAGCGGTCGGCCAGCGGGAACTGGTATTCAGCCCCGCCCCAGCCCACCACGCCGATATCGGAACTGGCTGTGGTCGTCGTACTCCGTCTGAACGGCAACCCGTTGATATAGATGAACGCCGCGTCCGACGCGGCGTTGATATTGGTGTCCGGGGCCACGGAGAAGCCGAAATATCCGGTCCAGCGTTTCCGGGCCCGTATCACCGTCAAAAACCGTCTCACGTTTTTGGCAACCTCCACAGGCGGCCTGCTTCCCAGAACCTGCTCGAAATGGTTCCGGGCCAGCGAATCCTGTTCCTTCATAAAAAAGGCCAGCGCCAGTTCCAGGCGCACACGAATCAGTTCCGGGTGGCGGATCAGGATGGACCGGAAGGCCGCGATCGCCTCGTCCAGGAGCGCCTCCCGTTCCTCGTCCTCGATCCCGGATTCCTGGGACCATCGGCTGGAGGCCAGACCGATGAGAAACCGCACCTCCGTCTGGTTTGGGTGATCAGGGACCAGGGGCCGCAGGATTTCCAGGGCCTCAGCGAAGCGCTTGCGTTCGACCAGCGCCCGCGCGGTATTGACCTGCGGATCGGAGGACAGGTGAGAACGCCCGGGGAAGGCCGGAGCCCGCACATCAGCCGGCCCATTCGACGGAGCACCGGACGCAGCAGGAGCCTCCGGCGCGGCAGGTGACGAAGTTTCGGGTGTTGACTCGGGCGGCGTCGCAACTTCGGATGGGGTATCCGGTTGAGAACCAAGAGGGACATGAGGGCCACCGGACTCGGCCCTTGCTGGAACATTGAACAACAGGATAACGATGAGTGCAAAAAGAGCCGCTGGCATGACATGGCAAAAAAGAAGGGCAGCCAATTGGCTGCCCTTCTTTCGTTTCACTGTTATACAGCTTGTAAACTTAACGCTTCGCCCCGAAGGCACCGACAACGTGCGCATCATTAAAATGCGCCTCGAAGTCACCAGCCACGCCAGTCGGTTTGACTAGACCTGTATTATCTGTACCCCCTGTACCAGAATTATCTACACCCACTGCACCGAAGAACTGGCCTTCCCATCCCCCTTGCCCGTCGATACTCTGGGTAATGTCCGTGCCAGTTCCATGGACCCCGGAAACGGTACCGTTCGTAAAGGCTCCGGTGGTACCGGAGACCTGATTGGCCGTATTACCGAAAGCAATGGCATTAAGATTTATTGCAAAGTTGACATCATCTCCACTGCTGTTCTTGAAGTTCGAAATCGTTCCCCGGATCGTGTTTTGCATATTTTCGGCCACATTCGGGGTCTCTCCAAAATACGCCGTGAGACTCGCGTCCGCCGTGAAATAGTCTCCCGCGATGGCAACCGGCGTTGCCTCTCCGCCCACGACTGCCAGCGTCTTCTCCACGTATTTGCCAGCCGCGCTCCCAGTATAGACGGCTTTGCTCTCTACCGCGGTAAAGGCAGCACCGCTGTTATCGCCAGTACCACCGATAACGTCATCATTCAATGCGAACGGCATATTGCCCCCGAAGAAGGTGTTGAATGCGAAATTGTTATCTCCCTCATCTTGCAACCAATACCCGAAATACAAATAGTCGTTGTCTTGTGTCGCTTGGGACTCTATGTTCTCGTCGGACTCGAACATCCAACCATCACCGGTGATGGTTGCCACGGTATTGTCGGCACTTCCGGGTACGGGGTTTTCGGGAAAGGTTACGCTACAGGTGCCAGTCGTACAGGTGAACGTGCCGGCAATTCCGTTCAGGGTTCCTGCTACGCTCTCATCGTCTGCCGTCCCATCGGCTCCGGTGTATTCGGTCTCATCGTCAGCCAGCACGATCTGAACCCCGGCTCCCGGAGTTGGTATAGAATCATCACCACTGACACCGGTGTATTCTAGCTTCTGTGGTGTGGCGTTTTTGATGTCCGTGTACACCGTCACCATATCGGTTGTTCCTGAGACGGTACGCGACTGGGTCTGACCCATCCAGCCTGCGATCGCGGGAGGGGCCGACATGGTGATGTCGTCGGCGTCGGCAAAGTCGACGGTGACCGAGTTCGCGGTGTCATCTATGAACAGTTTAATCTTGGCATCACCTGTCGTCGCTCTGGTCACCTCTACCGGCACGCTGCCAGCAGTACCGGTGTTCGCACCCGGTACGGGACCCATTGGTTCACCCAATGCCATCGCGATGCCCATGCCTTTTGCCAATGCCGCTGCTTTCTGCTCCTCTTGCATCGCATCATACGCCATCTGTGCAGCAGCAGAAGGACTCGCTGTTGCCTGGCCTCCTGTCGAGGTGGCGGTGCCGTCAGCGGCGACTGTTACGGTACAGGCCATTCCGGCCGGACAGGAAAAGGTCACATTGCCTACATCCATAGTTTCCCCTGCGGCGATCTCATGTGTCCCTGCATCGGCGGCCGTCAGGCCAAAGCCCATCAGCAATCCAGCCAAATCAATCGCGCTAGTTGGAGGAGGAATAGGCGTACAGTCTGGGTAGGTCCCCATTGTGCCAGAGGGGCAATCCATTGGCGTCATTGTTGTCCCCCCGCCATTGCCACCACACCCGGCCAACGCCAAGGCGGCAATTACGATTGCATACAAGAAGAATCGTTTCATGTCCATGTTGTCTTATCTCCTCTTTGATTGATAAGTTATAGAGAGTAGGTCAAGTGTCCTATTTGCGTGTTTCGCACGATTCTACGTTCGGCGGGTGGGTAAGTCAAGCCTTCCTCTCCTGTAAAATCCTTTTTGGAATGATTGATGTGTGGAAAGAAGTAAAACGATAGCAGCCTCAAAAAGACTGTTTGGGATTGTACGAATGACAGGCGGTGAAGTCAACCCTTTTGCGTTTCTTTTTTCATTATTTCTTTTTGGTTGTTTGCGGTATTTGGGATTGTTTTGGGGGGTGTTCCAGAAAAACGAAGCGTCATAGGATGATGGGGATACGGAGATAAAGAAAAGAAAGACACTGGATTCCCGCGCCTGTCCTGAGCGTAACGGAGTGGAGTCGAAGGATTCGCGGGCATGACAGAAAGAGGGGCGAGGATGAGCGACAAACGCCACCACAATAGATCTTCAGAGACTGTTTGAACACAGTCTCCTGTCGGTGAGTAACGCGATATTCCACTTCTTTCAGATACAGTGAAAATGATACTGGGAGACCCCGCGATACTGATACAAGAAATGTTTCGCATAACTCCACACCTGCATCTTCGCCCGGGCATCCGTCAGATCCTCGAACCAATGCACGTTCAAGCACTCCTCCCGCACGCTTCTGTTGAACGACTCAATGTCGGCATTATCGGTCGGCTTGCCCGGCCACGAGAAGTCCAGCGTGACTTTATTGGCATAGGCCCGTGGGGCGAAAACAAGGAGTGTCTCAACCGGGAAGGAAGAGGCGTAGGTCCGTGTCCCTCATCCGTGCAACAGGATCACGTCGGTACGTGAGGCCCCGGTGACGTAGTCGGCCCACTGTTGCAGCAATCGCCGTCGTTTCTCCAGCAAGGTTGTCCGATTGTACGCTCGTTCAACCGAAGACCCCACCGTGTGAGCCAGGCACAGTTCTTTGACGGCACAGTCCACATTCGTTTGTTCTTCGGCCCATGTTCTGAACGAACTGCAGAACCCATGGGGCGTCCCGCTGATCCGAAGGTCCTTGCACAATTTCGTCAAGGTTGCCCCCGACATGACACCCTGCCGGACACTGGGAAAGAGCAACGCGTTTGTCTTGTAGGCTTCGACTTCCTCCACAATGTCCATGGCCCGGGACGACAGTGGGATGCTAAACTCTTGGGACGTCTTCGTTCGTGACGGAGGAATCACCCACACCCGTTTGTCCCGATCAATTTCTTCCCACCGGGCCAACCGCATTTCGGATGAGCGAGTCGCCGTCAGGATCAAAAATGCAAACGCCAACTTCGTGGTCGGGTGCGTCCTCGCCCCGCGAATCTGTTCCAGCACCGCCCCCACCTTGTCATACGGCACGCTGTCATGATGTCGCTGCTCCCGCTCACTTCCCCGGAGGAATAATTCTGTGTGACTTATCAATTTATTTGATGTTTTCAATCCTGGAATGGCAAACGTCCCACCTTTTGTCGAACGGCTTTTTGCCATACCGTACTGAACCTTACCACACCGCTCACATGGTCATTGTCCGTGCTCAGCCCATCAGTTCCTCCACCTGCCGTCTTGATCGCACACGGTCCCTTTGCGTCCACCTCCTTTTCTGTCTCGTCTGAACAATGCCCCTCTACGCTCCTAACGGATGACGACACGCTCACTTTGACGACGCGGGACCATGGGATTCCAGGAACGGTTCACGGCATCGCGCGAGTGTCCGTTCGGTCCTGTGCAGCGATGTGGGCGCGAAGTGCCGGCATACGGTCCGCACAAACCTGATGAAAAAAAGACGCACGCTTGCCGGCGTGGCGGCATGGGTGCGACGCGACGCGCTAGGGGAGATGGGTTTTCCTTTCCCACTCACGGCATCCATCTTAGCTTCACATAGGCTACTAGTGGGCCCCGGCGAGCAGCGTTTTCTTGCCTCACCCCAGGATTCGGTCGTGGCATTCGGGAGGGTATCGGCAGAGTCTACTGCAGACCCGATGCCGACTAGCACCAGTAGGGCCCAGCTGCACAAGACGATTCGTAAGTGTCGCATAGGGCCACTTTGTAAATTGACGATTGTTGATAATGCTCTACATTTTTCCCGGTACTTCGGGCGAACGCCACCACAATAGATCTTCAAAAAACTGTTTGAACACATTCACCTGTCGGTGAGTAACGCGATATTCAAAGTGTTGGGTCAAGCGTTGGGTTCGTGATGTAGAGATTCTGTAAGTTATTGATAATACAAGGATTATTCTAGTTCTAGTACTTTAAATAGGGACAACATGGACATGAAACGATTCTTCTTGTATGCAATCGTAATTGCTGCTTTGATGCTGGCCGGGTGTGGTGGTAACGGCGGTGGGACGCCAGTGGCGCCAGAACCACCGCCAGTAGACATGGCGGCTCTGCAGGCACAAAAGAATGCAGCAGCAGCGGCAGAGACGGCAGCTATGGTGGCCTACGAGGCGGCCAAGGCGGCGGTGGCTGCCGTGATGGATGATGCGAGTGCCGACATGGACTCCTACAATGCAGCAGTGGCGGCAGAGATGGCGGCCAAGACGGCCTACGAGGCGGCCAAGACGGCGAACACGAATGCCGATGCAGCCACGACCGTAGCTGACGCCATGAAGTACGCCAACATGGCGAAAGACGAGCAGATGAAAGCGGAAACGGCGAACGGCAACGCCATGAAGTACGCCGATATGGTGACGACGGCGGCCAATAATGTGTCTGATGTCACCGTTCCTACGTTGCCAACGGGGTATGCTAGCAATCCTGTGGGTATGTTTACCGTTGCTGCGGGCGCCTCCATGGATAATGGGGATGTCACGTATTCCTGCCCCGCGGGCGGCGCGGCTTGTGAAATAGAAGTGATGGCTGACGGGACGGTCACGTCGACCGGAGGCGCCGCGACTGCGGCGCGTTCTTCCGCCTCCATAGCCCAACAGATAACAGACGAAGAAACGGCGCGAATAGCAGCAGTCGCCGCGGCCACCAAGGCGGCGGGGACCAAGGAGAAAGCTATCGCCACGGAGGCCGCGCAGACGACCGACGCCGGGCTCGGCGGTACTGCGAGGGATAATGCGGATGCCGGCGCTGATGCTACTGATGATGACCCGTACACTCTGGAAATCTCGCGCGATCGGGACGGGACGACGATCAAGATCACCGACCCCGCGCTGGCAGATCCCAAGTTCGCGCAGGCCATGGACTTGGGCCGCGGCACCACCATGCATGTGCGCACGATGGAAGCGGACTCGGACGGCAATGTGGAGTCGGAAGTCGTGATGGTCACGACCGACATCGCGGCACCCAAGGCCACGGCGTTCGGGATGGTGGCCGGGCAGACTCTGAACGCGAACGCGCAAGGAGCCACGGCGGCTGGTGTCGCTGCTATAGGGTTCGATCCGGGCGATGAATTAACTGCTGATACTAATGCCGCCATTTTGGCGAATATCAAGTCGGATGACTTCATTGCCTCAAGTGGTTCGAGTAACACGATTACGTTCGACGCAGCGGTTGAGGATGACACGACCACGAATGACGTAGACGAAACCAAAGCAGCCGCAGAGGTCATGGGCTACTATAACGGCGCGATGGGCACTTACAGGTGTACTGGAGCAGACAACTGCACAGTCACCGCCAACTCGAATGGCGAGTTGAGTGCCATGAGCCAGGGGTGGGTCTTTTACCCGGCAACGGGTGCCACCTCCGACGTGCCGGATGCCGACTACCTGCATTACGGCTTCTGGCTGAAGAGAACGACGGACAGCGATGGCGTGCTCACCTACAACGAGGTCGAGACCTTTGCCGGTTCGTCGATTCCAGCGAGTGGCAGCGTCGCCGACGTCACGGGCACCGCGACCTACTCTGGCGGCGCCACGGGCGTGTACGTGAAGAACGTGCTCACCTCGACTGGTACTCTCGAATCTGCCACCTCCGGCCACTTCACGGCGACCGCCAACCTGACAGCAACCTTCGGGCAGACGGTGGATGACCCTGCTACTACTGTTAATGAAGAAGGTCAGATTGCACCAAACATGTTGGACACGCTCACGGGAGCCATCTCCAACTACCAGTTGGCCCACGGCGAGGACAACAACTGGATGACGGTCCTGTCAGGCAACATCACTGATACCGGCACCGTAACGGGCGGCACAGCCAAGGGTGGTTCGCCAGCAAATGATGGTTCGTTCAACGCTACCTTCCACGGTAGCACGGACGATGGGGACGGCAACGCTACCGTCAAGCCTAGCGTCGTAGTCGGTGAGTTCAACTCCTTCTTCACCGACGGCTCGGTGGCTGGCGGCTTCGGAGCGAGCGAAGATCAGTAACGTCTCTCCTATCGAGTCTGCGCCCTAGCATAGCGGACTGTTATACCCTAGAGAAGGGCAGCCTCACCGGCTGCCCTTCTTTTTTGCCCTGTCATGCTAACAACTTTGTTCGCGTTCATCCTCGTGCTCCTGCTTTCAACCTCGTCGGCTCTGGCCGCTTCGGGCAGCGGGGCTGCACCACCCGCGTTCGAGCCGGAGGCACCGCCGACAGCCTGCAGGGATTGCGGGGGATTACCCTATTATCCTCCATCCGTTTCGCCGTCCGCCGTGGCTGATGCCGCGGTCTCGGCTACGCCCGGGCGCGTTCACCTGTCTGCAGACCCGCGCGTCACCACCGCGCGGCTGCTGGTCGATCGCAACCGGTTTGCCGAGGCCCTGGAGATCCTGCGGGCCCTGGCGCCGGACCATCCGGACCAGACGGACGTGCAATTTCTCCTGGGCCTGGCCGCCGTGCGGGGGTCCCAGACGAGCGGGCTCCCTGACGAGGAACGGGAAGCGCGCCTGGACGAGGCCATCGCGGCGTTCCGGTCCATCCTGATCCACCGGCCGGACCTGGTGCGCGTGCGCCTGGAACTGGGCTTGGCCTTTTATTTCAAGGAGGAGGATAACCTGGCCCGCGAGCATTTCGAGCGGGCCCTGGTGGGGAAGCCGCCGGAGCCCCTGGTCGAAAACGTCACCCGGCTGTTGAGGGTCATTCGGGCCCGGCGCCGCTGGGACGCGTGGTTCGGCTTCTCCATTGCCCCGGATACGAACATCAACGCCGCGTCGGACGCGGAGTTCATCTATATTAACAACCTGCCGTTCCGCCGGGGGGCCGGCATCCGGGCCAGTACCGGCATCGGCCTCGTGGGCTGGGGCGGTGGTGAATACCAGTATCCGCTGGCCGAACGCTGGCGTCTGCGTTCGGGTCTGAACGTCAACCACCGGGAATACAAGGGGAGCCGGTGGGACCAGACGTTTCTGTCCGGCTACGTGGGTCCGCGCTGGCTGTTCACCCGGGATACCGAAGTGAGCCTGCTGGCCACCGCGAGCCAGCGCTGGTGGGGCGGCTCGTCCTTGAACTATGATTACGGCGCGCGCCTGGAAGTGCTGCACCGGGTCTTTGCGGGTTTCCGGCTAAACGCCCGGGCCCAGTGGAGCGACCGCACATTCCAACAGCAGAAGTTTCTGGAAGGCCCGCTCATGGTGTTCTCCCTGGGCGCCAGGTACGTGCTTTTCCCGACCGTGCAGGTTCACGCCCTGGTCGGCTATCAGCAGCAGGATGCCGCGTTTCGGGCTTGGAGCAGTGCGGGCTACTGGACGCGCGCGGGCACGATCGTAGCCCTGCCGTGGGGCTTTACCGTGGGCCTGAGCGCCGAGTTCCGCTGGACGGAATTCGAACCCGGGTGGTTTCCGTTCGTCCCGGATAACTCTGTGCCCCGCGCGGACCAGACCCGCATCCTGCAGGCCACGCTGCTGAACCGCGCGATCACGGTATTCGGGTTCAGCCCGCAGATCGCGTTTTCCAACCAACTGCGCACCTCCAACGCGCAACTGTACGACTTCCAACGCAACCTCGTGGAAATGCGCTGGGTGCGGCAATTCTAACCCTTCTCGATAGTCATTCTCGACCTCCCCTCCTGTCATTCTCGGCTTGATCGAGAATCCAGCGTCTTTGCTTTTTTATGCGGGGTTTCGCCCCCAACGAGGCCCTTTTGTTTCGGCAAAAGGACCCAAAACCATTGGCGCCCATGCGTGGCCCTTCGGGTGCCTTTGCCCCGGTCCCGATTGTGAGGGCTGCGGAACTCGCTTCGCTCAGACAGTCCTCGCCTCAAAATAGAGTTTTCGGGACTGCGGCAAAGCCACGCCCGCAGGCGCCATTTTGTGGCGCGATAGGATCGCGCGTTCTTCTCCCATCCGTCATTCCCGGCTCCCCCATCTGTCATTCTCGACAGTAGTCATCGAGAATCCAGCGTCTTTGGTTCTTCCTGTGTTCGTGAGGAGAACGACACTGGATTCCTGCTTTCGCAGGAATGACAGAAGGAAGAAGATCGAGAATCCAGCGTCGTTGGTTTTTCCTGCGCTCTAAAGAATAACGACACTGGATTCCCTAAATTCACAAACGAAGTGCAACACCTTGTTAAGGTGTTGCCATGGGACACTCATACACACATCTCACCCTTGAAGACCGCTGTCAAATGGCCTACTTACACACCACG
>MPMZ01000002.1 GCA_002238765.1 Nitrospira sp. bin75 | reverse complement strand
GAAACCTTCTTCTGTGAGACCCACTCGCCCTGGCAAAAGGGCGGCATCGAAAACGCCATCGGCCGCCTGCGCCGGACCTTGCCTCGCAAGACCGACTTGGCGACCCTCTCGAATGAGCACTTTACGCGACTGGTGCAGGCGTACAATAATACCCCGCGGAAATGCCTCGGCTATCAGACGCCCGCCGAGGTTTTTAGAAACCACCTGTTGCACTTCAAATGTGAATCCACCTTCCTGCTTTCGCAGGAATGACCAATTCTGGCATCGTTGGCTATTTTCATATCAAATACTGGGGATTTGTCGTACTTCCGCCGCGCTTGAATCCGTATCAAAAGCCGTATACAGTGTGAGCCGGAGAAAAAGGGTATGTCATTGGCAAGATCCTGGTTCAATCCAGCGCACGCTGTACGGGGCATCCCTATGTGGCGGCCCAATATGTTTCTTGTGGGTGTTTGTCTCTCGTGTATCGCGGGAGGGCTTGGTGTGCCGGCGACGGAGAGCCTGGCGATCGAGGTGTCGCCAACGAACGTGCAGGTCGAGCAAGCCGTGGAGCACGGGCTGAGGGCGGCGGAAGACCGCGTCCTGCCGAACCGGCTCTATACGTGGTTCGGGTCTGACTTGGAATTGCGTCCCAAGGGATTTTTGATGACCAAAATGAACGGCCTGACCGTGATGGCAAGCCATTTCGGGCTGCGGGGAGAAACGCCTTCCGAAACGGAAATCCAGCGCATTTTGGCCGAAGAAACCATGCTCGTGAGCGTGACGACCTTCGGAGAAACCCCGACCTTTGCCGACAACAGTTACATCGTGTTAAAGTAAGGCGAGAAACTGGTGAAACCCCTGAACGTGCGATTCGACGGGGTGGCTCAGCGAACGAGGGTCTGGCCCAAGGCTCCGCGCTACCGGGCCAAGGTGATCGGCTCCTTTCAATACGACGCCTTCGACCCGAACGCGAAGACCACGATCATGGTATTCCCAAGTAAAGGGAAAGAGGTCTCGTTCGAGGTGGAGTTCTCAAGCATTCCGTAGGGATAAAGGGTTTTATCCTGAGCACGTGAGAATTTATTTGTACCAGACGTTCTACAATAAAATTCATGGCACTATTGACTTAATGAACTATCAGTTTATACTTAAATGTGTTTTTTTCTAAATCCTGAAAAAAAGGGGGTAACAATGAAGAAATACCGTTCTCTACTCTTGATGCTCATCCTCGCTACCTTTGTGGTGGCCCCGGGCTGGGCGCAGGCCGATTCCGGGTTCTACGTGAGCGGCGACCTGGGAGCCAACTTTTCTAAAAGTGTGGGATTCACGGGAGATAGCAACGACGTCGCCAGCCATTGTGATGCCTTGACCAATCCTGATCTCGAAGGATGTAGGGCCGATGATTTTAGGTACACCAACACGTTTATCCCGGACTGGGCAGTCGATTTTGACGGTGGGCAGGGCATTCTCCTCGGGACGGCCATTGGTTATAGCATTGGCGATAATAATCCCCAGCACATCTTCAGCGGGATTCGCATGGAGGTGGAATATTTCTATCGGCAATCGCGCCATAATCAAAGCAGCAAGGTTCGTGGGCTCTCCGGGGCGACCCAGCAGAAGATTGAACGTGGCGAATTTGCAGACGGGCCGTATGAAACCTTGGGCAGCGTCGTTTCCCACAACCTGTTCGCCAACGTGTTTTACGATTTCGACAACGACACCCGGTTTACGCCCTACCTCGGGGTTGGCGGGGGCCTAGGCATTACCACGGCGGACTGGGGTAGCAACTGGACCCGGACGTTGAATGAAGCTGATATCCGGCAGGGCCTGCGCGATGATAACCGCCCGGACTTGGCCGCCAATGACGAGTATGTGAGTCGCTTGGCCGGTTCGTCCAGTGCCGTGCATACGGCGCTGGACGACGTCCTCTGGGGGTTCCAGGTACTCTTCGGGGTGGATTATACCCTGAGCGAGCGGACCTCACTGGGCCTCAAGGGACGGTGGGTTAAGTTTACCGACTTCAGCGACGGTATTGTTTGGGATCCGTTGCGAAGCCACGCACCCTACGTGGGAGGAACTGTGGCCAATCCTACCAATCCGGTATCAGGGAATATGAGCACCTCGGACATCGAGTTTTTCGGTATCAGCCTGAACCTGAAGTATCATTTCTAGAGAACCCGTGTTCTTCCGCCAGCTTGGGCGCAACAATGACCGGGCTGGCGGAGTGCTTCTACCCGCCGTACGCAGCTCTCATCGTTTTGTATTACGGGCATGAAAACAGTCCATGGTATTCAGAATTTGTCATTCCCTCGCACGCGGGAATCCAGAGTCTTTGTTGTAACGTCGTTTGGGACAAGACAAAAGATCCTGGATCCCCGATCAAAGCTTGTCCTTGACTCGATCGAGGATCGGGGATGACAGAAGGAGTTAGTTGGGTAGGTCGGGTTAGCATAGTGTAACCCGACAGTGGGCAAGAAATAGGGAAAAACAATGAAATACACTTCTCGCCTTTTGGCATTCGGCATCGCCGCGTGGTTAGTGGCGCCAGGTTTGGCGCAAGCGGGCTCGGGGTTCTACCTCAGCGGCGAGGTCGGAGCCAACGTCGCCAGCGGGCTGGATACGACGGGAACCAGTAACGATCGCGCCAGTGTGTGCGATGAATACATCAATCCACGGTTCGGTGAAATGGAGCGTTGCACGGGTCCTGATCGCAGCGTGGGTGGAAGATGGGAGAACGAGTTCGACGAGGCAACGGGGATTCTGGCCGGAGCGGCTGCAGGCTACAGTTTTGCGGGTCAAAACCGGAACAGTCCCTTGGGCGGTTTTCGCGTGGAACTGGAATACTTCTACCGGCAATCGAACTTTGATCAGACAGCCGACATTCCTCTCGGAGTGGGCACACAAGGGCAGAAGCTCAAGGATGAAATCGTGCAAGCCACGGACCGGATAGGCAGCATGACCTCGCACAACCTGTTCGGGAACCTGTTTTACGACTTCGTCAACACCAGCCGGTTCACGCCTTATGTCGGGGTCGGCGGCGGCGTCGGATTCACGGATATGGAGTATGGAAGCGTATGGGCGCGGAATGAAGATACGAGGAACGCCGACGGTTCGTACAAGATCTCGACTGGTGCGGATCTGCCCAATTATGACGAAATCCGCCGGAACCTCGCCAAAACGACCAGTGTAGGGCAAGCCACGCTCAGCGACGTGCTCTTGGGGTTCCAGGTCCTGTTCGGGGTGGATTACGCCATCACGGAGTCCACGTCGCTGGGGCTGAAAGGACGTTGGGTCAGATTCGGGTCATTCAGTGACAACTTCATCTGGAACCCGCTACGCAGTCACGCGCCGAATCTGCGGAGAGACGGAAGCGAGCCGGTATCGGGCAGGCTCAAGACCGACAACGTCGAATTTTTCGGCGTCAGCCTGAACCTGAAGTATCATTTCTAGGGCGTTCCGGTTTCTTTTCTCGGTATAAAAATAGCCAACAACACCACGAATCTGTCATTCTTACCCTTTCCCATCTGTCATTCCCGCCGTTTGTAAGCGGGAATCCAGTGTCTTTTGTTTTCACGGACGAAGAAAAAGCCCTGGATCCTCGATTAAAAATGTCAAGGATGACAGATTAGAAAAAGGCGACATTTTCATCCTTTGGGGCACAGGCGGCAAGCCTGCACTAAAAATTTCCCTTCCGCATTCATGACCACGGCTGAAATCATTGCGGTCGGATCCGAACTGCTGTTTGGCGGACGGGTCGATACCAATTCGCTTTTTCTCAGTAAGTCGCTGGCGGAGCATGGGATCGAAGTCCGGTTCAAGTCCGTGGTTGGGGACGACGTCGAGGACATAGGCGTGGCAGTCGCGAACGCGGCCAAGCGGACGAAGCTCGTGCTGATCACCGGCGGTCTGGGTCCAACCGTGGATGACGTCACCCGCGAAGCTGTGTCCCAGGTTACCGGGCATCCGTTGCGCCTCAGGCCTCGGGCCCTCGAATCCATAAAAACTCGTCTAGGGTCGGCCGGAAGGCCCGTGACTGATAGCCAGCGCCGGCAGGCGTTCCTGCCGACCGGCGCCATCCTGCTTCGAAATCCTTCAGGCATCGCGCCCGGATTTGCCGTGAAGTGGAAGCGTTGTCGGATCGTTTGCCTGCCCGGGGTCAGCCACGAGGCCCGCAGGATGTGGACGGAATCGCTCCTGCCGATACTCCGGCAAGAAGGTCTGCTGTCGTCGGCCATCGAGACCCGGACGATCCAGACCTTCGGGCTTCTGGAAGGAGAGATCGATGATCGGCTACGAGGGATCATTCCGGCCGCAAGCCCTTTCCGTCTCGGGCTGCTGGCCTCTCCACTTGGGGTTTCGGTGTCATTGACGCGGTCGGAAACGACTGAAAGAAGGCAAGTGGGGAAGAAAAACGCGATGAAATCCGTTGCGTCACTCGATAGCCTGATGGATGACATGATCTCCAATCTTGGGCAGCACGTGTTCTCCATTGACGGAGAGACCATGGAAGAAGTTGTGGGGCAACATCTCCGTGCTCGAAGATTCACCATCGCTCTGGCTGAAAGCTGCACGGGCGGGCTGATTGCGCATCGCCTGACTCAAGTGCCCGGCAGTTCGGCATATGTGGATCGGGGCGTCGTGTGTTACAGCAATCGTGCGAAAATTGAACTGCTCGGGGTGTCCCAAGCGTTGCTCAAAAGATATGGGGCGGTGAGTGCGCAGGTCGCCGAGGCCATGGCTGAGGGTATACGAACGAGAAGCAAGGTGGACGTGGGCCTGAGTGTCACGGGCATTGCCGGACCCGGAGGGGGGACGGTACAGAAACCCGTCGGCAGGGTCTACGTCGGGCTGGCTACGGCAAAGGAATCCTTTGCGAAGAAATTCCAGTTCCATGGAGAACGGGCAGCGATTAAACTTCGGTCGTCGCAAGGCGCGCTCGATGTGTTGCGCCGCTGGTTGCGCCATACTTCTCCTGAAGAGGCCTAATGGGATTACGAACGTTTTTGGCGATTGATCTGCCTTCGACCCTGCAATCGGCCATCGGGGAGAACATACGACCGGTACAACGAGAACTGCCGGGACTTTCATGGAGTAAACATGAAAATCTTCACCTTAACCTGAAATTTCTCGGTGATACGGCAGAGAGCCAGGTTGACCGGATCCGCCTGGTCGTGGAGCCGGCGATCTCCCATGTTTCTCCTTTTGTCATTGCCTGCGAGGGGTTCGGGGTGTTTCCAAACGACCGGTCGCCTCGCGTATTGTGGATTGGTCTCGGCGGGGACCTCGATAGCCTGGCCGCGTTGGCCGAGTGCATCGATCGTGCAGTGGTCCCCTTGGGGTTTCCTCAAGAGGACAGACCGTTTCGACCTCATCTGACCGTTGGCCGCGTCAAAAAGGATCATCGTGAAGTCGGGCGAGTGATGAGCACGTTGGACGTGTTCACGGCCCCCTTTCCCTGTGGGTCGTTACCCGTCGAACGGGTTTCCTTGTTTAAAAGTGATCTCCGGCAAACTGGACCGATCTATACAAAATTATGGGATATCTCCTTGAATGCGTGAAGAGGTGTGCCAGTTCTTTGCAAACGGTGGTTGGCCTCCTCTCGGGATTTCAGTATGATAGGGCATGAAAGCTTGAATCGAGGAGGTGTTATGGGCGATCGAAATTCGGAGAGTCAGGGAAAAATGAAGGCATTGGAATTGGCCGTGACCCAAATTGAAAAACAGTTTGGGAAAGGCTCCATCATGAAACTGGGAACCGGCGACGTGTCGGATGACGTGCAGGCCACGTCCACCGGGTCGTTGGCCCTGGATCTGGCCTTGGGCGTCGGGGGGTTGCCGCGAGGGCGCGTGGTGGAAATTTTTGGTCCGGAGTCCTCGGGGAAAACCACCTTATGCCTCCATGCCATTGCGGAAGCACAGAAAACCGGCGGGTCCGCGGCGTTCATCGATGCGGAACATGCCTTGGACGTGTCCTATGCGAAGAAACTGGGGGTTAAAATCGACGATCTGCTGGTGGCCCAACCCGACACCGGGGAACAAGCCCTGGAGATTGCCGAGACGTTGGTCAGAAGCGGCGCGATCGATCTGGTGGTCGTGGACTCCGTTGCTGCCCTGGTGCCCCGCGCCGAAATCGAAGGGGAAATGGGCGATTCGCACATGGGGCTTCAGGCGCGCCTGATGTCCCAGGCCCTCCGCAAATTGACCGGGGCCATCTCCAAATCCCTGACCACGGTGGTCTTCATCAACCAGATCCGGATGAAGATCGGGGTGATGTTCGGCAATCCCGAAACCACGACCGGCGGGAACGCCTTGAAGTTTTATTCTTCGGTGCGGCTGGACATCCGGCGAATCGAGTCCATCAAGGATGGTCAGGAGGTGATCGGGAGCCGGGTCCGCGTCAAAGTGGTGAAGAACAAGACGGCGCCTCCTTTCCGGCAAGCCGAGTTTGACATCATGTTTGCCGAGGGTGTGTCCAAAGTCGGGGAACTCATCGACCTGGGAGTTGAAAAGAAAATCATCGATAAGGCCGGGGCGTGGTATTCCTATCGCGAGGAGCGCTTGGGCCAGGGCCGCGAAGCGGTGAAAGCGTTTCTGAAGGAGAACCCCGAGACGGCCAAAGAAATTGAAACAAAAATTCGGGAACAGGCCGGCTTGCTTGCGACGCCGAAGGCCGCGGGTTCGGCTGAAGCGGAACCGGGAACGAAACCGGCCCCCGCGCGGGGGAAAGTCTAGAAGACCGGTGTTTGTAGCGGCACCATCTCATGGTGCCCGGAGAGGTCACCAACAGCAGGCAGATCGCGCAGCTACACCTGCAAAGACAAAGACGCTGGATTCCCGATTAAGAATATCGGGAATGACAGAATTGGAGAGTGGCGTCCCTTTTTCACCTCTTGGGATACAGGCAGCAAGCCTGCAAGAGAAATTCCCCATGCCCTTGAACGCCCATGAGCTTCGACAGTCGTTTCTGGATTTTTTCCATGCGGCGGACCATGCCGTGGTTCCCAGCGCGTCGCTGCTTCCCCAGGCTGACCCTACGCTTCTGTTCACCAACGCGGGCATGAACCAGTTCAAGCGGGTCTTCCTGGGAGAAGAACAGCGTTCCTATTCCAGGGCCGTTTCCGTCCAGCGGTGCATGCGAGCCGGGGGCAAACACAATGACCTGGAAAACGTCGGGTATACCCGTCGCCACCATACGTTCTTCGAAATGCTCGGCAATTTCTCGTTCGGCGACTATTTCAAGAAAGACGCCGTTCATTACGGGTGGGACTATTTGACGAAGACGCTGGGCCTGCCCGCCGATCAATTGTGGGTCACGGTCTTTCAGGACGATGATGAAGCCTTTGAATTGTGGGAGAACAGCGTGGGCGTGCCCGCGGCCCGAATCGTGCGACTCGGATACAAGGATAATTTTTGGCAAATGGGGGAGACCGGACCCTGCGGGCCCTGTTCGGAAATCCACATCGATCAGGGCGCGGCCCTCGGGTGCGGACGAGCTTCGTGTGCCGTGGGGTGCGATTGCGACCGGTATCTGGAAATCTGGAACCTGGTGTTCATGCAGTTCGACCGCGATGCCGAAGGCAACCTGCATCCGTTGCCGAAACCCAGTATCGACACCGGCATGGGCCTCGAGCGGTTGGCCGCCGTGGTGCAGGGCGTCGACAGCAATTATGCGACCGACCTGTTCATGCCGTTGCTCTCGGCGATTGCCGTCCGGACGGGTTGCGGGTATGGCAAGGATGAAGCCTCCGACCGCTCCATGCGGGTCATTGCGGATCATTTGCGGGCCATCACGTTTATGATCGTGGACGGGATTCTTCCGTCGAACGAAGGCCGGGGCTACGTGTTGCGACGAATTTTGCGCAGGGCGTCACGGCATGGCCGGCTCTTGGGTGTCACCGAACCTTTTCTGTATGAGTTGACCGGCACGGTGGCGACAGAAATGGAAGGGGCGTATCCCGAACTGGCCCAGGCGGGTGACACGTGTCGTAAGGTCGTCGAAGGTGAAGAAGAACGCTTTATCGGCACGTTGGATCAAGGGTTGCCCATCCTGAATCGCATGGTCGCCGAAGCCGAGGCCGGGTCCTTGGACGGCGAGAGCGTGTTTAAACTCTACGACACGTACGGCTTTCCATTGGATTTGATCGAAGAGGCCGCTCGTGAACAGGGGTTGGTTGCCGACCTTGAGGGCTTTCAGCGTGCGTTGGAAGCCCAGCGAGACCGGGCGCGCAAGTCGGCCGTCTTCGTCGCGGAACAGGAGAAGCCCTTCATCACCGAACTGACGCAACGGCTTCGTCCCACGGAGTTCCTCGGGTATCAGGCGCTTCAATCCGAGAGCGTGGTGCAGGCCATGCTCAAGGGAGACGCCTTGGCGGACGAAGTCGTGGAAGGGGACGACGTGGAACTGGTCCTGGACGCCACCCCTTTCTATCCCGAAGGCGGCGGGCAAGTCGGCGATCAGGGGACGTTGACGGGCCGGGAGGGCCGGATTCAGATCCGGGAGACCACCAAGGTCAGCGGCAAGCTCCTGCTGCACAAGGGAACGGTCGTGGCCGGGCGCGTTCGCACGGGCGAGCCGCTGGCTGCCACGGTGGATTCGGTGACCCGGCACGGCGCGGCCCGGAATCATACCGCCACCCATCTCCTGCACGCGGCGCTTCGCGAAGTCCTGGGCCCTCAAGTGAAACAGTATGGCTCGTTGGTCGCTCCGAACCGGTTGCGTTTTGATTTTTCATACTTCAAGCCGCTACGCACCCGGGATCTTGAAGAAATCGAAGCCATGGTCAATTTTCACGTATTGGGCAATACGTTCGTCCGGACCGACGTCATGGGTATTCAGGAGGCGATCCACGCCGGAGCCCTGGCGTTTTTCGGTGACAAGTATGGTGAACGGGTGCGGGTCGTGGGTGTTGGTGAGTTCAGCAAAGAACTCTGTGGCGGCACGCATTGCCAACATACGGGAGAGATCGGCTCGTTCCGCATTACCTCGGAAGGCGGGATCGCGTCCGGGGTACGGCGCATCGAAGCGCTGACCGGGACCGGGGCGCTGGATCACGGGAAAAAGTTGGAATCCGACGTCAGGGAATTGGCGGAATTATTGAAAAGCAGCCCGTCGGAAGTCGTCCCGAAAACCCGGAAACTTGTTTCCCTGTTGAAGGAAAAAGAGCGGGAAGTCGAGCAACTCAAACTGAAATTGATGGATCAGGGCGTCGGCGGAGGCGAGGCTCTGGTTCGGAAGATCCGAGGCATTACGGTTCACGTTCAGGAGGCACAGGGTTTGTCCATGCCGGAACTTCGGCTGCTTTCCGATAAAGTGCGGAACAAGGTCCCCAAGGGCGTGATCGCCTTGGGCTCGGTCGCCGATGAGAAAGTCTCGTTATTGGTGATCGTGTCTTCCGACCTGACCCACACGTTGCAGGCCGGGCAATTAATCAAGGAAATGGCTCGCGAGATCGGCGGATCTGGTGGAGGGCGACCCGAAATGGCTCAAGCCGGCGGGAAGCATCCTGAAAAGTTGAGTCAGGCCCTGGAAAAAGTATTTCACTTGGTGGAAGCACAGGTTTCGGCCCCATCGTGAGTCCGGCTCTACCTCCCCTCACCCCTCCTTACAAAGGAGGGGAATCAAGAAAGTCCCTCCCCTTTGTAAGGGGAGGCTAGGTGGGGTAGAAGCAACCGTCCATGAAGAATGGTCTACAGACAACCTGCGTCTTCCCGTTGAATCATTGATGCTCAAAAAAAGCCTTATCATCGTCTCGTGCTTTCTCCTCCTGGGGATCGGCTGCGGATTCGCGGTGCTGAGCCAACTCCAACCTATTGGCAATACGTCGCAGGTGACGGTTTTGGATATTGCCGAAGGAGCGTCGTTGTCCGAAGTGGCGGAACGGCTTCGCCGGCAGAGTCTGATCAAGAGCGATTGGGCGTTTGTCTGGATGGGTCGACTCGCCGGCTCGGACCGGAGAATCATTCCGGGGGAATATGAATTTCATGGAGGCATGGACCCCTCGACCATTCTGGAGAAGCTCGTCAAGGGTGAGGTCATCCAGTATACGGTCACGGTCCCCGAAGGCTTTTCGGTCAGCCAGATTGCCGATTTGTTGCACGAAGAACGCTTGGCCGATCGTGAGGAGTTTCTCCAATGCATCAGGGACCCGGTCTTCATTCAAACCCTGTCGCTATCCGTCGAGAACCGCGTCGAAACCCTGGAAGGGTATCTGTTCCCCGATACCTACCAATTTGCCCGTCACGTGAAACCGGAACGGTTGATTGCCGCGATGGTGTCCCGTTTCAAGCAAACCGTGACGGAGGAAGACCGGCAACGGGCCGCGGAATTGGGTCTGTCCATGCACCAGGCGGTCACGTTGGCCTCGGTGATTGAAAAAGAAACGGCCCGGCCGGATGAACGCACCTTGATTTCCGGAGTGTTTCATAATCGCCTGCGAAAAAAAATCCCGCTGCAAAGCGATCCGACGGTCATCTACGCCTTGAATGCATTCGACGGCAATCTTCGCAAAAAGGACCTGTCGATCGAGAGTCCGTACAACACCTACCGGGTCGTCGGGTTGCCCCCCGGTCCGATTGCCAATCCGGGCAGTGCCGCGATCCATGCGGCCCTCTATCCTGAGCCGAGCGAGTATCTGTATTTCGTGTCCCGCAACGACGGGAGCCATGAGTTCTCGACGACGCTGGCCGAACATAACCGGGCCGTGAGGAAATATCAGTTGCGTCAACGGCGTCGTTCCTCGTAACCTTCCCGAACCATGTCTTTTGAACAACGCGTCACGTCCCTCGGCCTGACCTTGCCTGCGCCTCCTCAACCCGTGGCCACGTACGTGCCCTCCGTTCAAGTCGGCGACCTGCTCTTTGTTAGCGGCGTCGTGCCCAGCCGTGACGGGCAGATCGTGTTTCAGGGAAAGGTCGGGCGCGATCTCTCCAAGGAAGAAGGCTATGAAGCGGCCAAGGTCTCGTTGCTCAATGCTCTGGCGAATGTCCGCCAGGCTGCGGGGTCTCTCGACCAGGTGAAACGCATCGTCAAAATGACGGGATACGTGGCTTCTCACGAAGGATTCAGGGAGCAGCCCTACGTGATCAACGGGGCCTCGGACTTGCTGGTCGCGATCTTCGGAGAAGCCGGACGGCACGCTCGTGCGGCCGTGGGCGTGGCCGAATTGCCTCTGGGAGTTCCCGTCGAACTCGAATTGATCGTCCAACTGTTGCCCGATGACTCGTAGGCCATTGGTTCCCGGGATAAGGCAACCTCAGGATGAACACGCAAACACGAGCGCAAACACGATGGTGGCTCGCGGTCGTCATGATGTTCATGGTCTGGATGCTCGCGTCGGACCGTGTCCAGGCGAACGTGGAGTATTTGGCCGAGTTGGACGTTTTACCCATTCGAACGGCCAACACGATATACGTGGACGTGCAGGTCTCGACCTGGAAAACGCGCGGCAGATTGTTGTGGGATGCCCCGGCGGATATTCGAACCAAATTGATTGCGGTGGGTTTCGAGATCGTGCGGGAGAAGACTCAACCGCACGCGTTGGCCTTGACCGGCTCGTATGATGAAACCAGGGGCCGGCAGTTCGGCATCAATCAATACGGCACGGTGCTCTCGGGAACGTTCAGGATCGAACATCACGAGAAAGGCCCGTTGTTTGAAATTACGATTCAGGAAAAAGCCGAACTCACGCCTTCGGGAACCTTGCCCTACCTCGACTCCCTGCATAATTTTTTGACCAATCCCTATTATCATTATCTCGGGGAAATCGTAGACGGACAGATTCATCGGCATCAGAACGCCCATCGGGTGTTCCTGGAAGAGTTGCTTACTCACGTGACTCAGGATGCTGCTCCAGGAGCATCCGACAACTCTGAGTGGATGCCCGAAGGTATTCATAGCATGCAACAAGCCCACACCCTCTATGAACCAGTGGCCGCCAGGCGGACGATCGGGGAGTTCGTACAGGCGAAGGATGATAGAATCGTCGACATCTTACCGGATTTGCTGAACCATCCCGACGTGTACGTGAAGGTGCGCAGTGTCCAGGCCTTCGGCGATTTCGGCGTCACGGAGGCCCTTCCCCTGTTGCGGGACCTCGAAAAAAACGCGAAAGAAGTCGAAGTCAGAAAGGCCGCGAACGCGACGATCATCCGTTTGACCGGAACCTCGCCATAAGTATTCGCCGGTTTCTACACCAGTTTCCAGACTGGGAGAGGCTCATGAGGCTCAACGGCCTCTTCGCATTTGTAGCGGCGGTATCTCATGCCGCCGAGAGATGCTGCCTGGAAGACAGCACCATTAGATGGCGCAGCTTCAACAGAGGGAGAAGAAAGCGTCATGAGTCATATCCCGCCATCGAGCGAGGGTCACAACCCTGTTACGGGGTAATTCTTGGTCGAGCCGGCCTATAAATATCAATTAAATATCTAGTTGGTATCTATTTAGTATCTATTGACGGACAGCAGGCCATATTATAAAATTATTTGGGGATTATCCTTTTAAGTTGACAGGAGAAATTCACTTTCTTGTTGATTGTCAATTGAACTTGTCCAGGAATTCGTTAAGGCGAATCCGCAACTGCTGCAATTTTTGTTTGAGCCTTGCCGTTGGTTGACGGCAAAAAGCGCCTCGTTATAAAGTGTACAGTGGCCGCGTCATCTACTGTGGCGCGGCCACTTTCTGTTTCAAGTCTAGGGACGGGACAATGCGTCCGGATATGAAATATCAGTTTTGATGATGGAAAGGGTCATTGCGGTATGAGACACGTGTTTCTTGCTTTACTGATTGTTTGTGGAACGGCTTCGTTTGCCCAGGCTGAATTGTTTCCGGATTCCGGCCCTCCGGGAGCCACGGTGACGATCGGCGGGGCCGCGTTCGGGGATTTTGTTTCGACTGCGGAGAATCGAGTGGACTTTAACGGCGTACCCGCGCTGATTCAGCTCTGGGAGCCGGATCTGGTGATGGTCAAGGTGCCGCTTGGTGCCAAGAGCGGCGACGTCACGGTAGCGGGACCGCAGGGAACCACGGTCGCAGGCCGGTTTGCCATTCAACGGGTGAAGATTGCCAAGTTGGTGCCACCGGAGGCGGAGCCCGGATCGGTGCTCACGATCGAGGGTGAGCATTTCGGCAATACGGCAGGGTCGCGTGACCCCAACACCATGTTCGGCGTAAACCGGGTGTTGATCAACGGCATTCTCTCGGAGATCCTGAAATGGCGGCCAGGGAAAATCGAGGTCAAGATTCCCGCCAATGCCAAGTCCGGTGACGTGGTCGTGCATCTGGCTTCCTCCGACCCGCTGCCGGATGGGTCCTGCTGCGCGCCGGTTGCATATGCCGAGAGTAACCCCGTGCCGATTTCCCTGATTCCCAGTATTTCGTTCTCGCCGAACAGGGGGCCCGTCGGGACCAAGATCGTGTTAAGCGGTCAACAGTTCGGCGATGCCAAAGGGCCGAACGATGCGATTACTATCGGCGGCAAGGTGGTCACGATCGCCAAATGGTCTCCGCGTACCATCGTCGTCCACGTGCCGTTGAACGCCGTCAGCGGGCCTGTCACGTTTCAACAGGATGGGCGTACGAGGACCCTGGGACAATTCGAGTTGGTCGAATCCGGGTTCGAACGGTTGTTTCCGACTCAAGGACCCATCGGCACTCTGATCTATATTAAGGGGAAAAATTTTGGGGTGTTTTCCGAAGCGGGGAGTACGGCATACGCGTTCGATTTCGATCCGGGTCAGAACCGGGTGGAAATCGGTGGCGTGCCGGCCATTATCCACCGGTGGCAGGATGATGAAATCAATGTGTGGGTGCCCTATAGCGCCAAGTCCGGTCCCGTGGTCGTGAAGCGGGGCGCCACGATTCCCAATCCCGATGGGACCTGTTGTGCCAAGGAGGGCGTGGTGGAATTGGAAGTGGGCTCGTTTACCGTGCAGACGCCGAAGGTGACGTCCTATTCGCCAAAAGAAGCGGGGATCGATGAAATCGTGACGCTGAAAGGCGAGGGGTTCGGCGAGTTCCTGAAAATCGCGGAGGCGACGCGTCTGGAATTGAATACCGAAGCTCATGATTGGAAGAACTATCGACTGGGGCCAGACGTTTCACGAACGGAAGTGTTGGTGAATGGGGTCGCGGCCGTCGTGGTTTCCTGGAAGGATACGGAAATCAAGATTCAGGTGCCCAGGCGCCACGTGTTCGGGTTCGGGCACCCCGAAGGGTTTTACGTGGATCCCACCAAAGGGGAAATCGTCGTGCGTCGCGGATCATGGGACTTACTCAAGAACGGCCGGTGTTGCTCCCGGAAGCACTGGCAGAGTGCCGTGGCGGGTGAATTCAAGATTCTGGCACGAGGATTACCGCACAAGGAATTTTTCTACGATTACACGCAAGAGAACTGGAGAACTGACCAGACACCGTGAAAGCTGTTTTTTCCTCTTTCTATTCTCTCCTTCGGTTGATGGTCGTGGGGCTGGTCTGTCTCCCGGGCTTGGCCGGTCAGGTCAACGCCGGAGAGAACGTGGCCTCGACCATTCAGCACAGCGGGACCAAGTCCACGCTTCTCGGGACGTTTTTCGTGAGCGCGCACCACGGCTGGGCCGTGGGCGCCGGGGGAACGGTCTTGAAAACGGAGGATGCGGGGAAGACGTGGCAGGGGGTGACTCGTCGCACGGCGGCCTTGCTGACGAGCATCTATTTTACGGATGCGCAGCACGGTTGGATCGTCGGGCAGAACGGGACCATTCTGCATACGAACGATCACGGGAAGAAATGGCGCCGGCAGATTTCCGGGGTGGGGGCCGCTCTGTATGACGTGTATTTCCTGAATCCCTCGCAGGGATGGGTCGTTGGAGGCCGGGGAACGATTCTGCGAACCATGGACGGCGGCATGACCTGGGAGGATCAAAGCAGTTCGACGGCCGTGGATCTGTTCGGCGTGCAGTTCGTCGATGCACAAAACGGGTGGGCGGTCGGCGCGATCGGGACGATCCTCTTCACGCGGGATGGAGGGCAAAACTGGATTCAGCAAACGACGGGCAGTGCCACGACGTTCTTCGATCTGTACTTTACGGATCCCCAGGGCGGGTGGGTCGTCGGGTCTCAGGGTGCGATTTTTCAAACGATTACCGGTGGGGAAAAATGGGTTGACCGTACCCTGCCCTGCGGGTCTCCCTGTATCAGACCACCGGATTTTTTGAAAGTCCAGTTTGCCGGTTTTCGCGTGGGTTGGATCATTGGAGAGCGTGGCGCGTTCCTCACAACCACGGATGCCGGTTTCACGTGGGACGAGCCGGAACTCCCGGAACCGTTCAGCTTTTACGGATTATCCTTTCCCGATCCCAACGTCGGATGGGCCGTGGGCGATGGCGGTATAATCCTGAAAATCGCCCCCGCTTCCTCCTGATTTTTCCCATCCCTGTTTTTCTCTCCCCTGATTTGATGCGCAAATAGCCTGAAGCTGTCATTCCGAGTGTAGCGAGGAATCTGCTTTTTTCTCTGTCATCCCCGACTTGATCGGGGATCCAGTGTCTTTCTCTCCTGCCCTTCCATTCCTGAGGACTTGTCTAGAACAAAAAGCTACTGGATTCCCGATTGAAAATGTCGGGAATGAAAGATGGGTGCGAGACATCCCCTTTACAATGCGTGGCGTTCCTACTCATATTTCAGATGTGTCCCAAGCGATGCTGCAGAATGCTCAGCGCCACCAAAGGAGCGGTTTCGCTTCGAAGGATGCTCTTGCCCAATGAGACGGCTTGAAATTGCTGGGTGAGGAGTTCCTGCATTTCTTCCGGCGTCCATCCGCCTTCCGGGCCGACGGTCAATATGATGGTCCCGTGGAACGTGTGATCGATGGAAAGGGCCCCGAGGCTGTTTCGCCCGGTCTCACGTTCGAATAGCGCACACCGGAGTGCCGCGTCAGGAACGTGCTGGAACAATTCTGGTAAGGTCATGGGTGAACTGACGCCGGGGAATTCCCATTGCTCCGATTGCTGAGCTGCGTCGATGGCGATCCGTTGCCACCGCTCCCGTGCCGTTCGGGTCCGGCCGGCCGGTGCCCGGGCGATTACCCTCGAGGTGAGTAATGGAATAATGGCGGTGACTCCAAGCTCCGTGGCTTTTTGGATCACCCAATTCATGCGATCCCCTTTCAGCACGGCTTGGGCCAGGACAACCGGGGCCGCCGGCGCCGGAGGCCCTGCCACCGTTTCAATGATGGAGGCCTGAAGGGCGTTCGTATCCAGGTGGTCGACCCGAACATGGTGTCGAACCCGATGCTCGTCTCCGACCCAAATTTGCTCGCCTTCGCGAATGCGGAGGCTCTTCGAAAGGTGTGAGAGGAGTGGACCGTCAATCGTGACGGTGCGGTTGGAAATCCGGTTTGACTGAATGAAAAAGACCGGCATGTGACGGAAAGACGTAGAGAGGGTGGGAAGGCGAAAGACCGTCGCGTTTACTCGAATATGTTCTTGACCTTGTCAAACAGGCCGTCCTCCTGGCCTTTTGATGAGGCCCCACCCTCTTCGGCAAAAGCGGCCAGCAGTTCCCGTTGTTTTGCCGACAGTTTGGTGGGAATGGTGACGTTGACCCGAACGAGTTGATCGCCGGTGGTCCGGCCTTTCAAGGCAGGTGCGCCCAGTCCCTTGAGTCGAAGCACATGATCGTGTTGGGTGCCTTCCGGAATTTTGACGCTGGTTTTTCCCTTGAGGGTCGGCACGTCGACCTTGCCGCCCAAGGCTGCCGTGACCATGTCGAGCGACAAATCAACGACAATGTCATTGCCCTTTCGGGTAAAGACCGGATGGGGTCTGACCGTGACCGCCACGTAGAGATCACCGGGAGGTCCGCCGTTCACGCCGTGTTCGCCTTCGCGAGCCAAGCGAAAACGCATGCCCGTTTCGATTCCCGCGGGGATGGTCACTGATAAAGCGCGTTCCCGGTATATCCGTCTTTGCCCGCGGCACGCGGGACAGGGATCCGTTATAATTTGCCCGGCTCCCTGACACTGCCCGCAGGTCCGGTTGATCGTGAAGAATCCTTGCTGCAGGCGAATTTGCCCGGTGCCCTGGCAGCCGCGACATTGCTGGACGGCATCATCCGATTTGGCTCCCGTGCCTTTGCAGGAATCGCAGCCTTCCCATCTCGGGATCTTGAGCTTGGCTTCTTTTCCCTCGATCGCATCTTCAAAGGACAGTTCCAAATTATATTGCAGGTCATTGCCCTGCTCAGGGCGACTGCGGCCTCCTCTCCCTCCTCCGAAGAAGTCTTCGAAAATGTCGCCGAACACGTCACCGAATCCACGATTGAAATCAAATCCTTCTGCTCCTCCGAATCCTTGCGGCCCCCCGGAATGCCCGAACGTATCGTACCGTTGTCGCGATTCCGTATTGCTCAGGACTTCATAGGCTTCGTTGGCTTCCTTGAATTTTTCTTCGGCTTTTGTCTTGTGTTGAGGGTCACTCTGCAAATCAGGGTGGTGTTGACGGGCGAGCCGCCGAAAGGCCTTCTTGATGTCGTCATCAGAGGCATCTCGATTCACTCCGAGGACTTCATAATAGTCTCGTTTGGTCACGCTCACCATCTTTTCCGTTCTACGTGAACCTCAGTGTGTGTCCTTGACTGTCTGCCAGGAACACAATCTGAGGAGAAAATCATTTCTCCTTATCAACCTCTTCAAATTCGGCATCGACGACTTGTTCGTCATCTCCCTTGCCGTTGGTCGCCCCACCGTCGGAGCCTGCGCCGTCACCGGGGTCACCGGTTTCAGCCGACGTCTTTTTGTACATTTCTTCCGCGAGCTTGTGTGAAGCGGTCGTCAGGGTCTGCATGGCCGCTTTCATGGCTTCGACGTCGTCTCCTTCCATGGCCTGTTTCATGCCGTTAATCGCTTCTTGAATATTGGTCTTTTCTTCCTCGGGAATTTTGTCTCCGTGCTCCTGGAGATTTTTCTCCGTTCCATAGATCAGGGAATCGGCCTGGTTTCGGATTTCCACGGTTTCGCGGTGTTTCTTATCCTCTTCGGAATGCGCCTCGGCATCCTTCACCAATTGATCGACTTCTTCCTTGCTCAGACCGCTCGACGCCGTGATCTTGATGGACTGCTCCTTTTGTGTGGCCATGTCTTTGGCCGACACGTGGACGATCCCGTTCGCGTCGATGTCAAACGTGACTTCAATTTGCGGCATCCCTCTGGGAGCAGGGGGGATGCCCACCAGATCGAACTGGCCGAGCAGTTTGTTGTTATCGGCCATTTCCCGTTCGCCCTGGAAGACCCGAATGGTGACGGCGGTCTGACTGTCGGAAGCGGTGGAGAAAATCTGGCTCTTCTTGGTCGGAATCGTGGTATTGCGGTCGATAAGTCGCGTAAAGACGCCGCCCAGCGTTTCAATGCCCAGGGACAAAGGTGTCACGTCCAGGAGCAGCACGTCTTTGACGTCACCTCTGAGGACTCCGCCCTGGATGGCGGCTCCAATCGCCACCACCTCGTCGGGATTCACGCCCTTGTGGGGCTCTTTGCCGAAAAAGGCTTTCACCCGTTCAATGACTTTGGGCATCCGCGTCATGCCCCCGACGAGCACGACTTCATTGATGTCGCCGGCGGACACACCGGCGTCGGCCAATGCTTTTTTGCAGGGTTCGATGGAGCGGGTGATCAGATCGTCGACGAGTTGTTCCAATTTGGACCGGGAGAGTTTGAGGACCAGATGCTTGGGCCCGCTGGCGTCGGCGGTGATAAAGGGAAGATTGATTTCCGTCTCCTGCGCCGATGACAATTCGATCTTGGCCCGTTCCGCCGCTTCTTTCAGACGTTGAAGCGCCATGCGGTCGTTTTTCAAATCAATCCCCTGATCCTTCCTGAATTCGTCCACCAGCCAATCGATGACGCGCAGGTCGAAGTCGTCACCGCCCAAGAAGGTGTCGCCGTTGGTGGATTTCACTTCGAACACGCCGTCCCCGATTTCGAGGATTGAGATGTCGAAGGTTCCACCGCCGAGATCGTACACGGCGATTCGTTCCTCTTTCTTTTTCTCGAGGCCGTACGCCAATGAGGCCGCGGTGGGCTCGTTGATGATCCGAAGGACGTTCAGCCCCGCGATCTGGCCGGCGTCTTTTGTCGCTTGGCGCTGGCTGTCGTCAAAGTACGCGGGGACGGTAATCACCGCCTCCGTCACTTTTTCCCCAAGGAAGTCTTCAGCCGTCTGTTTGATTTTTTGAAGAATCATCGCCGACACTTCAGGGGGACTGTATTGTTTGCCACGAATTTCCACGTGAGCGTCCCCGTTCGAGGCGTCGAGGATCTTATAGGGCAAGCGCTCGGTGGCCGATTTGACTTGCTTGGCATTGAACTTGCGTCCCATCAGGCGTTTGACGGAAAAAATAGTGTTTTCGGCGTTCGTAATGGCTTGACGCTTGGCAATCTGGCCGACCAGACGTTCCTCTTTATCCGTCACCGCCACGACGGACGGCGTGGTTCGCCCACCCTCCGAGTTGGCGATGACTTCCGGGTCGGCACCGCTCATGACGGCGATACACGAGTTGGTCGTTCCAAGATCAATTCCGATTATCTTGCTCATGCTTCGGCTCCTTCCTTCGATTCCTGTCCTTCTCCATCGCCCGGTTCCGCTTTGGTCTTGGCAACGGTCACCATGGCCGGCCGTATGATCCGGTCGTGGAGAAAATACCCTTTCTGATATTCATCGACGACGACGTTGTCGGGGATCGTCGTTGATTCGACTTGTCCCACGGCTTGATGTTGGGCCGGATCAAACACTTCTCCCACGCTGGTGACTTGTTTGATCCCCATCTTTTGAAGGGTATCGAGGAAATGTTTATACGTGAGGTCAACCCCTTCCAGCAGCCCCTCGATCCGTTCTTGCTCGCGTCCGGATTGAAGAGCCCGCTCCAGGTTATCCAACGTGGGCAGTAAATCCTTGAACAACTTTTCGTTCGCAAACCTGATTGTATCGCGTTGGTCGCGTTGAACCCGCCGTTTGTAGTTGTCGAATTCCGCTGCCAGCCGCAAATATTTATCATTGAGGGCGTCCAGCTCCTCGTTTTTTTCGACGAGTCGGTTCGTCAGGTTTGTAACCTCTTCATTTTGTTGAGAATTTTCTTCAGCTACTTCAGATTCCAGAGCGGCGGAAGCGTTTTCGGGCTGATCGGCAGGTGGTGTGGGCGCGACGTCATCGCCCTGTGCTTCTTCTGGAAGTGGATAATTTTCGTTCATGGCGTGTCCCGGGTATCTTGCTCAGATAGCCATCGGGACAGGCCAAGTCAACCCCAAAAAATGAAAAAACGGTGGAAAAGCTGAAAAGAAAGGCCCGGTTCCGGCTTACACCGGAATCCTTATTGGGGTGGGGTGTCCTGGCCGGTTTGACGGCGATAGAGTAATTCCAGACCCTCCAGAGTCAACGACGGCTGAATGTCTTGAATGGTGCGGGAAATCGGGGCAAGAATCGGGGCGAGGCCGCCGGTGGCGACAACTGTGGTCGAGTAGCCGATTTCCTGTTCGATTCGGGTGACCAGTTCATCGACCAGACCCGTATACCCGAACATCAATCCTGACTGGATGCTGCTGGTGGTATCGGTCCCGATGACGCTCTTGGGACGGGCCAATTCCACGTTGGGTAATTTGGCTGTATGGCTATGAAGCGCAACAGCGGCGCTCTTGACCCCGGGGGCGATGACTCCTCCCAAATATCGTCCGTTTTTGGTGACCGTACACAACGTTGTGGCGGTCCCGAAATCCACGATGATGAGATTGGTTCGATACCTGGCGAACGCCGCGGCGGCGTTGACCAGCCTGTCGGTCCCGATTTCCTGCGGGTTGGCATAATCGAGGGTTAACCCGAAAGGAAAGTCGGAGGTGACGATGAGCGGGGAATGGTGAAAAAAAGTTTCGACCATGGATTCAATCGTCGGGGTCAGGGGAGGGACCACGCTGGAAATAATGGTTCCCCGGATATTCCCGTCAGGAATCCCGGATTCCCGTGTGAGCGACGAGAAGACGATGCCGTATTCGTCAGCCGTTTTCGTGTGGTCCGTGGACAGGCGCCAGGAGCTTCGCAGGATGTGCCGGTCGAACACACCGAAAACGATTTGGGTATTGCCGATGTCTATCGTCAGGAGCATGGATTACCGAAGATGTTGAACGTCACCTGTTCGAATTTCCAGGGTGTGAGGCCGTCCCTTGCGCACGGTGGAGACCAGTAATGCCCCATCTCTTCCAATGTCGACGGCCGTACCGTGAATGGTCTCTCCTTCGACACGGACAACCTGTACTTCTCGTCCGAGCGTCACACACGATGCCGCATACGATTGTCGCACGTGGTCGAATCGTTCCGCTTCCACGCAATCATACCAACTTTCCAACCGGTTGAACATATCGACGATCAGGTCGTTTCGATCATGGCATTGCCGGGTTGCCTGAAAACACGAGGTGGCGAGAGCTCGAAGTTCATCAGGGAAATCCGTTTCCCGGCAATTGACGTTCACGCCGAATCCCACGACGCACGTCGAGATTTGAGAACCTTGACTCGCGCTTTCACAGATGATGCCTCCGATTTTCTTGTCTACGTACAGCAGGTCATTGGGCCATTTCAACGAAATGTCGATGCCGCAGGCACGCCGGGTTGCTTCGGCAAGGGCCAGTCCCGTGACCAGAGGAATCCAGGAGACGTGATGCGAAATGTTCGGATTGTCGAGGATCACGGAGCAATAGATATTGAGGTGAGGCGGCGAGATCCACTGTCGTCCCAGTCGTCCTTTCCCGGCTGTCTGAGCCTCGGCGAGAACCGCGGTCCCATGGGCTGCCCCGGAGCCGGCGAGTGTGAACGCCGTGGCATTGGTCGACGCGAGTTCCTCAAACAGATGAAGCGAGCGACCCAGCCTGCGCGTGGTCAGCCGGCGCCGAATGACGGCGGCCTCCAGTCGTGTGGATTGCATGGGATCCGCCATGCTCAAGTCAGGCTATTGGGAGCACACCGGGCGCACGTCCATGCTGATATCGACCGCCGGTGCGGAATGGGTGAGGGCTCCGATTGAAATAGAGTCGACGCCCGTGGCGGCATACTCGCGAACGTTTTGGAGCGTGATGCCGCCCGAGACCTCGGTATGCGCCCGCCCTTTGACAAGGTCCACGGCTTCCTTGACGCGAGGTGGAGTCATGTTGTCCAGGAGCAGCACGTCGGCTCCGCCGTCCAGGGCCTGGGCCACGTGCTCGAGGGTTTCGACTTCAACGCAGGTCCGGAAGTGACGGGAGAGTCGTTCCCTGGCTCTCCGGCATGCTTCCGCGAGGGTGATGCCTTGGGCTTCCAAGAGTGCCAGGTGGTTGTCTTTGATGAGGACCCCGTCGCTCAGCGACATGCGATGGTTGGTCCCACCGCCCAGTGCAACCGCCCATTTTTCGAGCCGTCGAAGGCCGGGAATGGTTTTTCTGGTATCGACAAGCAGGGTGGGATAGTGGCGGATCTCGGCGCGGAATCGGGACGTCAGGCTGGCAACGCCGGAAAGATGCTGCAAAAAGTTCAGCGCCACCCGTTCTCCTCCCAAAATGGAATGGGACGGTCCTTGAAGGGTCGCGAATGTTTGTCCGGTTTCAAGCGTCGTCCCGTCCTCGAACCGTGCGGTCACCGTCACGGCGGGATCCAGGACCCGATACACGGCGTGGAGAAGGGCAACGCCGGCAAGGGTCAGGTTCTGCCTGGCCACGACGTCGGCTTGCGCATGAAGCGCCGGGTCAAGCAGTGCACGCGTGGTGACGTCACCCTGGGGTGCGTCTTCTCGCAAGGCCGTCTTGACCAGCGCGTCGAGTTCAAACGGAGGCAAAGGAGTGAAAGACATTAACCTCTCCATGGTATGGACGGCGTTAACTCATCCGTCCTGCTTCCTGTTCAGAAGTGGCCCTGCTGCAACACCTTATCGGTTTCCGGTGCCTTGTCGTCAATAGCCTGCTGAATCTTGTCAATCATGTGTTGGAATACATCCACGGCGTACTTCGACTTGTCCAGAAATTCGACATATTCATTTCTGCGGATTCGCCTTTCTTTTGCAGTCCTGTACTCTTGACGGATATTTGACGAAATCCGCTTCGCCTTTCTGATGATCAAAATGTCGTCAATATGTGTCGAGGTGGTGGAAATCGGCGTCATGTCGAGGAAGTCGCATACAAGAAAATAAAGGGAATATGGGACTGCGATCTTCAAGTTGCGACTTGTAGCAACAGCTTCCTGGAACATAGTCTTGTCGAGATTTGTCTTGCATTCTGCACAGATATACCCCAGGTATGACTCTACGAGTTCAGCATCGTGAAATTTGTCGTCGAATGACGTCTTGATATACAGGCGTTTCCCAAGGATAAAGTCCTGATCTTTTGTCGTGAGACGTGGAGAACCTGCAGTCCCAGGATTCGCAAGCGACGACGCAAAACTCAACCCAGCGAACGTCTTGCGCGGACCCATCTCAAAATGGTCTTTTGGCCATCTCAATCCTCGGTAGAGCAGGTGTGGAAGAAATTCCTCAATGATTGTATTGTCAAGCTTTAGCTGACCTTTCTGTCGATAGAGAAAATCACTTGGGCTGTCGAAAATCAACTCCAGTTCAATATAAGTCTTATATCGATCTGCCGCTTCTACCAGTCGTTGAACCGAATCTTTTTGCCCCCTTCTCACACGTACAAGTTCACCGATCCAGTTATGATAGTGCCGTATTGCTTCCTCGACTCTGCATTTGTCGGCTTTGGGAAGTCGTTTATTGGCACGGAGGGCATTGAGTTTATCCAAATGCGGTGTCGGCAACTTTGAATCGCCATTCATGTTGAATTTCTCTCTCTTACCATCATCACGTCATCTCTTGTCTGATATTGTGAGTAGCACGAACTGTTGAAGATCGGTGTGCCGACAATCTGGTCGATACGAGAAAGTGCATTTAAAAGAAGGGATTCATTCCTCTTGGGGACGTTTTTTTCTGCTGCAGTTAGCAAGCATCGAGCTGTGTCTCGTCCCAGGTCAGCAGACAAATTGTTATCGTCTCTGTATGTTTCTTTTTCAAGATTCAGAATGTCTTCTCTGATCGCTTCGCCGTAGCGGTTCTTGAAACTTCTCTGCTGCCGGAGGATAAGACGGAACATTCCCGACTCGCAAGCGAGTCGTTCGACAATATCGGCATTGAGAAACGGTGTGCCTAACACCTTGGATTGATGTCCAAGGATCAGCACGGCACGCCCGCCGGTCCGTAAAACTCTGGCCAATTCCTGAATCACGCTTCCCATATCGATGCAGTATTGAATCACCGTGTAAAATCGGTTGCCTCGATTGGCGCGATTGGAACCGATTTCGGATCGAGCTACGCGTAGCAGATCCCATCCCAGCACTTCGACTGAGCGCCGGTAGTTCTGATGATAATTGAACACGTTAAGGTAGGGCGGAGACGTTACCACAAAGTCGACAGACTGATCTTGAAGCGGGAGTGCCCTTGCGTCTTGTAGATCTGCCTTAATCGGACTATCGGAATATGGAAGTTGACGAATCAGCGAAGTCAAGGTTCCGAATCTGCTTTGAATCAAATCGCAGGATATTCGTTTGTTGTATACGTCCAGGAACACCACCAGAGAGTTAAAGATGATTTTTGCCGAATCGCCGAGTGATTCCCCGATACGGACAACCGTTTCTTCAAACTCGTTTTCTTTCAGTTCGATTTCTTCTGAAAAAAACACCGTCGGAAACTCGTCCTTGATCCTCGTTCGGAGTTCCAATAATGCCTCTTCTCTTTTTTCAGAAGATGCCATGGCGAATTCGTAAAGTTTGCTGAAGCTCCACGCGGAAGGGTTGATCTCATATCCAAACGCGGGAAGAGACAAGGTGGCTGCTTCGTAGAGCACTGTGCCGCTCCCGGCAAATGGATCAAGAACGACTGAGCCTGGAGAACAGTACGCTGTGAGCAGGGATTCAATAAGCTGCGGGGAGAATTGTCCTCGCCACGCAAAAAGGTTGGAGCGGGTCTTCTCTTGGATATTCAGAAATGCTTGAGGTATTGGTCTTGAGAAATCTCTCAAGGTTTACGCCCTGCGAAGAAAATATACATAGAGAAGATTGCCTGCTCCCCATTTTCGAAGCGAGGATGTCCGCGACCGTAGGGATGCCAATATAGTTTGAGGTGCCACAAAATCTGAAGTCAATTGGAGTGGTTTCGTCGATGACATGGGAATTCACGACACCATTTTCCGGAGTTGCTTTTCGCTGCTGGTAAAGAGCGAGAGTTCGGCGGTCAGCAGGGACAGACGATCTTTTGATTCTTGAATCACGTCGGGCGAGGCCTTGGCTGCAAAGTCCGGGGACGCCAGTCGTCCTTGAAGGCGCGCCGCTTCCTTTTGTTTGGTCTCGGATTGTTTCTTGATTCGCGCCAACGCCTTCTTGAGGTCCACCTCGCCCTCAATCGTGATACCGACCATGAAACTTCCCACCGCGAGATGCAGGACGTGATCGTCCGGCCATGTATCCTGATCCGCAATGGAGACCGTTCCTCGACAGAGATGCGCGACGTGGTGTCGTATTTCGTTCAATCGTGCGATCTCTTCAGCATCTTTCGCCGTCGCCAGGATCGTCAGGGATTGTGATGGTGCGTAATCCAGGAGCGCACGCCCGGTTCTGACGGTGGTGACGATGTGTTCGATGAGGGTGAAGAGGTGTTCCGCCTCGGCGTTTTCCCATTCCCTGGTTGCGACCGGAAAGGCTTGACACACGAGGCTGTCGCCCTGGTGCGGCATGGTTTGCCAGATTTCCTCGGTCAAAAACGGCATAAAAGGATGGAGCAGGCGTTGGAGATGTTCGAAGGTTTGCAGCAGCGTGGCGCGCGTTGACCGGGCAGCGGGCGAGTCCTCGTTTTGCAGCACCGGCTTGATGAGTTCCAGGTACCAATCGCAGTATTCGTGCCAGATGTGCTGGTAGAGTTGCCCGGCGGCCTGATCGAACCGGTATTCTTCGAGACGCGTTGTCACGGTCCTGGTGACGTGGTTGAGTCGGCTCAATATCCATCGATCCACGAATGGTCTGTCAGCCGGTGCCCACGATTCAGACGGCCCATCCGTGTGCATGAGGATGAAACGGGCGGCATTCCAGATCTTGTTGGCGAAGTTGCGATAGCCTTCGATCCGGTTTTCGGAGAGTTTGATGTCGCGGCCCGGCGAAGCCATCGAGGCCAGGGTAAAGCGCAACGCGTCGGTCCCGTATTCCGACATCTTGGTCAGGGGGTCGATGACGTTGCCCTTGGATTTACTCATCTTTTCGCCTTCGGCGTCCCGCACCAGGGCGTGAATATAGACGTCACGGAAGGGGGGCTTGCCGGTAAACTTGAGGCCCATCATGATCATGCGTGCTACCCAGAAGAACAGGATGTCCAACCCCGTGACCAACGTCGAAGTCGGGTAATAGGTCTCGAGATCCTTGGTGTGTGCAGGCCAACCCAAGGTGGAAAAGGGCCAGAGGGCCGATGAAAACCACGTGTCGAGCACGTCGGGGTCCTGAATGAAGTGACCCTCTCCGCAGGAGGCGCAGGTGGCCGGAGCCGTTACGGACACCGTGGGAACGGCGTGCGTAGGAATCAGGTGACTGCCTCCGCCTTCGAGAATGCTGCGGGCTTCAGGACAGCACGTGGTGCAATACCAGGCCGGGATGCGATGACCCCACCAGATTTGCCGGGAAATGCACCAGTCTTTGATTCCTCGCATCCAGCCCAGATAATTGTTGGACCATTCTTCTGGAATAATGCGGACGTGACCCTCTTCCACCGCCGCGATTGCCGGGTCGGCCAGTGGTTGAATCTTGACGAACCATTGAGGGGAGAGGAACGGCTCCACAACGGTTTTACAGCGGTAGCATTTCCCCAAGGCCATTTGATGATCTTCGACTTTGACCAGGAGGCCCCGGTGCTTCAGCGCTTCAACGACAATGGGACGGGCCTTGATTGCCGGGAGGTCGGCAATGCTGTCGATAACGTCCTGCACGACTCCGGCGTCCCGAAGCGCATCGGGATTCAGGAGGGCCTGATGTGTCAGCAGGGCAATACGAGGGAGCAGGTGCCGTTCACCCGCCTCGAAATCATTGAAGTCATGGGCGGGGGGATCAGGGGGGTCGGGTGGTGGCAGGGGGAAAAGCGGGGGGAGCCGCCCCCGTCCCCCCGCCTCGAAATCATTGAAGTCATGGGCGGGGGTAATCTTGACCGCGCCGGTCCCGAATTCCCGGTCCACCAGGATCGAATCGCCCACGATCGGAACGGTCCGGTTTGTGAGAGGAAGCCTGATGCGTTTGCCTATGTGCCGGTTGTATCGGGAATCCGCGGGATGAACGGCCACGGCCGTGTCCCCGAGTAACGTCTCCGGTCTCGTGGTGGCGATGATAAATGATGTACCGGCGTCATTGGCCAGCGGATAAGCAATATGGTACATGGCGCCGTGAACCGGCTCATGCTCGACCTCAACGTCGGAAAGGGCGGTGAGACAGCGGGGGCACCAATTGATCAGCCGGTGCCCGCGGTAAATGAGACCTTCCCGGTGCAGGCGAACGAAAACCGCCCGAACGGCTTCCGACAATCCCTCATCCATGGTAAAGCGCAGGCGGGACCAATCGCAGGAAGCCCCGAGTTGTTTCAGTTGTTCGAGGATCGTATTGCCGGATTGCTGTTTCCAGGACCAGACCCGCTCGATGAACGCGTCTCGCCCAAGTTCCTCCCGCCTGGTGCCCTCTTCCGCAAGCTGACGCTCGACCACGTTTTGCGTGGCGATGCCGGCATGGTCGGTCCCCGGCAGCCAAAGGGTGTTGCGCCCTTGCATGCGGCGCCAGCGAATCAGAATATCCTGAAGGGTATGGTTGAGTGCATGTCCGATGTGCAGAGAGCCCGTGACGTTGGGTGGCGGGAGGACAATCGTATAGGGTTGCTCCGCGGAGCCGGCAGCGGCGCTGAAATATCCCCGGTCGATCCAATACCGGCCCCACCGGGCTTCAACGGCTTGAGGTTCATAGGTTTTATTGAGTTGCCGGGAGGCCATGGGAATGAAACTCGCAGTGACAAAGCCAAAAATCTTAGCATGGGGGGTAGACCCCCGCAAGCAAAGCCTGCTTGTCTTCACGAGAACGAATGTGCTAGAACTGCCCTGTGATTTCACTAGGGATTCTACTGAGTTATCGACAGTTACGGCCCAGCAGGACCAGGGAGACATTCTGATGCCCAGAGGACGAGAAAAAGATCGAGAGCTTCGTCGGAAACACCGAAAGAATCAACGACGCATGAAGGCTCTTGAGCAAGCACAACGCAAAGCCGGCGCCAAAAAATAAGCCCCTCCTTTTCTATCTCTTGTAGTCGCCATCCCTGATCTGGGCAGGGACGTGCCTGCCCTTGGTTTATTGACCAATTCGATCAACATGCCGATGACGCGCATAAAGGTGGTGTTTTTCGATGCCGTTGGAACTCTGTTTCACGTCAAGGGTTCCGTCGGGGATGTCTATCTGCGGTATGCTGAAAAATATGGCGTACCCCGTTCGGTGGAGATGGTGACCAAGGTGAACCAGGCGTTCAAGGACGCCTTTCGCCAAGCTCCCCCGCCGATCTTTGCCGTGGAGCAGCCGGAAAAACTCAAACAATGCGAAAGACTCTGGTGGTTTGACATCGTGCACGCGGTATTTTATCGCGTTGGCATGTTTGAGGGGTTCGACGACTATTTCGATGAAGTCTATGCAGCCTTCGGCAGGGCGGATGCGTGGGAAATTTATTCCGAAGTACCGGAGGTGCTTCAGCAATTGCGCTCGCAAGGCTATGAGCTTGGGGTCATCTCCAATTTCGATACGCGGTTTTTTGAAGTTGTCCGGGCGTTGGGGTTGGAGCGCTTTTTTGATTCCATCACGATTTCCAGTCTCGCCGGGTCGGCCAAGCCGTCTCCGAAGATCTTTCGGCATGCCTTGGATCAACACGTGGTCGAGCCGGAAGAGGCCCTGCACGTGGGGGATGACCCGAAGGAAGACTTTGAGGGAGCCACCAATGCCAACCTGGCTGGTGTGCTTCTGGATCGAGAGGGAACGGGAAAAGGTGGCGCAATACCCTGTATTGCCAATATGGGCGAATTGCCAAGCATGCTTCGGTAGCAATAACGTCTCAGGCTTGGTTTGAGTAGTAATCGTATAAGGAAAGTTTTCAAAGCTGTATCAACTACGGCATTAATACAGATGAGGTGGGGGAAATGAGTGATTACAAACCTTTCTCGGAGAGAGAAGGTTTTGTGCCAATGAAAGTTTATCAGGCTGACATAAAGAATACTGAAACAAGAAATAAAATCTACAACCAGATTCACGCCTTTTTACATACTCCTGGTTTTGAGTCTTCTGATGATACTTTTTATGATTCGGTATGGGATTTTGTCCATCAGCATCATTTTTGGGCTGAATTTTTTTCAAGGCCTATAGATGAATATACGTGCATGAGCGATTGCGCGGTTTTTCTTAGGAGTATGCTGCTTAGTGATGACTCATGGTATAGAGTTTTCGATTTTGTTGAATACCTGCTGAATAAATGTACCTATGTTTATGAATGTGAGGAGTTAGATGAAATTTACAGCAAGGAAAAAGCAGAATCTCTCACATCAGCAATTAACAGAGTCCTGGGGGACTCGAAAGTTGGCTATAGAATTATTGACAACAAATTTGTTCCGATTTTATCAGAGGTGGCTCGGGAAATTTGAACAAGGGGGATAAGTGACATTGCTGCTCACGAGCGGCATGATTGCCGTGAATGAGGAGGACCCATGACGAGACGACTACGCCGAAACCATAGTCCGGCTTTGAAGGCCAAGGTGGCGCTGGCGGCCATCCGCGGAGAACAGACGCTGTCGGAACTCGCCCAGCAGTTCGACGTGCATCCGAACCAGATCAAGCAGTGGAAGGAGCACCTGCTGGCCGGCGTGCCCGAGGTCTTCGACGGCGGGGTGAAGAAGGCGGCCGTATCGGAGAGTGACGTGACCGCGTTGCATGCGAAGATTGGGCAACTGACCCTGGAGAACGATTTTTTAGCGGGTGCGCTCAGCAAGGCCGGTCTGTTGCCGAGCGCAAGACGATGATCGATCGGGCACATCGGTTGAGTCTCAGTCGCCAGGCCCGGCTGCTGGGGATGAGTCGCGGCAGCGTCTACTACCAACGCCGTCCCCCCGTTGCCGCCGATGTGGCCTTGATGCGTCAACTTGATGAGTTGCACATGGAGTATCCCTTTGCCGGCGGCCGGATGCTGCGCGACTTACTCCGGCAGAAAGGCCATGAGGTGGGCCGTCTCCATGTCGCCACCCTGATGAAGCGGATGGGGATCGCGGCGCTGTATCGGCGCCCCGCCACGTCACACCCGACGCCGGGCCCTCAGATTTATCCCTATCTGTTAAGGAAGGTGGCCGTCACCCGCCCGAACCACGTCTGGGCGATGGACATCACCTATGTCCCCATGGCGCGGGGGGTTGTGTATCTGGTGGCGGTCGTTGACTGGTTCAGCCGCAAGGTGCTCGCGTGGCGGCTTTCGATGACGCTGGAGACGGGGCCGTGCGTGGAGGCGTTGAGCGACGCGCTCGCTCGCCATGGGAGGCCTGAGATCATGAACACGGATCAGGGCAGCCAGTTCACCTCTCTGGCCTTTCTCCAGGCCTTGCAGGACGCCAAGATTGCCATCAGCATGGACGGCAAGGGCGCGTGGCGCGACAATGTCTTTGTCGAACGGCTCTGGCGGACGATCACAGACGAGGAGGTCTACCTGCGCGCCTACCGAAGCGTCTCGGAGGCTCGGAGCGGGCTGGGCCGCTATCTGGCATTCTATAATCGACAGAGACCGCATTCAGCCCTTGGCGGGCAAACGCCCGATCAAGCCTATGGCAACCAGCCCAAGCCAATCCCGGCGGCGGCATAACCAGAGCGGAGAGCCACTTATCGACAGCCTGCCAACTGTTCAAAGAAACCGAGCCACCTCTCTTACAATCTCGACTCGTGGTGGTCTCTCTGCTTCAGTGATCACTTCAGGTGAAATTTTTGGCGCACCACCGTGGACAAGTATACCTCTTGGATCTTTTCCTGTTTCTCTTTGTAGACGTTTCATATAACGCCGTAACTGTTTTATGTTATCAACTGATGGTGAATGTTGTTTGCATTCAACGACTACGGCTCTATTAGATCTATCAATCAGTAGAACATCCGAACGGCTTCCATCTTTGAAACGATTCTCCCGCGTTTTTCGGTAGGAATATGGAAGCAATCCATCCTCAAGGCGGTTTGGGTAATTTCCTATATAATCTGATAATGTTTTTTCATAGCCGAACTTTCCGAGCAAATTGACCCAATTTTTCGGGTCATTCATAATCTTTCGCAATTGGTCGACTTTCATTGAAGATATTTTTGCTACGGTTCCCATCACCTCTTTGAATCTCTTTCCTTCAGGTAACTGAACAACCAGATCTTGATTATCTGGTCCAGTAGTAAGCTCCCACCTTACGAAAATTCTTCGCCCCATATCTCCGTCTTCCATGTCTTTGATGGCAAGGCTCCGGGGAACCAATGGATCCCACTCATCATCCCTTATTGCCTTGCCCGTAATTTGTCCAATACACCCAACGCGATAATTTCTTAATGCAACTACGACATAATCTCCAATGGCCATATTTTTGATCTTCTTCCGTGCATTTCTCCATGCTTGCGGTTTATTTCCGTCAATCTCTCCATCAAGTGGATAACCCCATTGACTCGCCCAGCCAACAGCAACACATTGTTCTTTGAACCAACGTTGCCACATCCCAGGATATTCATTTTCCATACAGTATATTCGCCAGAGCGTGCTCATCTTCTTTCTCCTTTTCGAGTATCTATCAGATCTATAGCTACTTCATTTCCTACAACGACCAAGCTATGCCAATGACAGGAGTGACACGGCATGGCTTATCTTGAAGCAGGACTTCTACGCCGATGCCGGGTGTTTCATCTTCATGTAGACGCCGCCTCTTTCGAGTTCCTCAAGCATCTGGCGCAGCCGTTTTTCTTTCGTCTCCTGACGCTTGGCGCGGTTTATCCAACCGACGTAGTCATTCTGCTGATACGCGGGTCGCTTTTGATAGGCTTCCATCAAGCCCATTTCGTCCAGGGCCTGTCTGACAAATTCCGGCATAGCGTATCGCGGCCGCTTCAGTTTGGAAAAGTCCCCGCCCATCTGTCTGTTTCCTCACCAGCACGCAACTATTAATCAGGTTGCCCGCTATAGCCCCGTAGGTCAGGTTAGCGAAGCGTAACCTGACATCTTCCCTGATCGACGAAGAGGGAAGGTGTCGGATTACGCTTCGCTAATCCGACATACTCTTCTGATGCCGTACCATGCAAACGACAGCCGTGATTCACGGCATGGCTTATTATTGAAGCAGGACGTCTATGCCTTTCTGCCAGGGCAAAACCTGTATCGAACCAAGGGCATATTTACGTGGCGTTTGACAGAGGCAAAACAAATTCGCTTTGTTGTTTTCCGACGCAAATGCAATGAGTCCTTTCAAGTCTGATTCTTGGGGCGAAGTTTGCGATTTGATTTCAACCGCCTTGGGCACGTCGTCCGGACCACGTGTCATCACCAGATCGACTTCCATGCCGGCATTTGTTCGCCAATAATGGAAACGATAGCCTGCCTCATTGTAGTCATTGGCCCTGATCAGCTCGTTGACGATGAACGTTTCAAACAGCTTTCCATATCGATAGCTGCTTGGTTTCAATTCAGTCCGTAGTTCACCTCTAACCGCGTTCAATACTCCACAATCAAAGAAATAATACTTGGGGCTTTGGCGTAATTGCTTGCGCACCGAATAACTCCAGCCATCTATACGGAAAGCAATCAACGTGTCTGCCAATATGTCGAAATACTCCTGAGCCGTTTTCACGCTGACGCCAGTGTCCCTGGCAATGGCCGTGAAGTTGAGGGGCTCACCATTCACCTGTCCGGCAACGTCAAGCAAACGAATAAAATGGTCTATCTTCCTGACCAACGATTCCTGCATCACCTCTTCCCTGAGATAGGTTTCCACGTAGGCCTTCAATGATCGCTTTGCCGATAATGAGGGTTCCTGATAAATGCCGGGCAACGTACCGATGGTCAGTGCCTTGCGCAGATCAAGCGCAAGCTCCTGTGAGCTTAGCGGATGTAACTTGAGTGTCCATGCCCGTCCGGCCAGGAGATTGGCACCTGAACGCTTGAGTTTTCTGGCACTGGAACCGGTCAGCAGAAATTGAACCTTGTGCCGCTCGATCAGGTAATGCACTTCGTCAAGCAGCCCGGGTAATTTTTGCACTTCATCGACAAGAACGGTCAGTGTATCTTTTGCAGGGATATCCCGCAGTCGTTGCTCTATTTCCAGACGAAACAGACCGGGTTCGGCGATGTAGCGTCGATAGACATCCAAGCTCAACAAGTCGATGCTTTCCGCGTGTTGGACGCGGCTCAGATAATCCTGCGCCAACATGGTCTTACCCACACCCCTGGGTCCGAACAGAAAAGCGGATTTCTTCTGCTTTAACAGACCGGCTAACTGGAGCTTTCTCTCATACATACTCCACATATATATTATAAATATGGAATATAGTCAATATACATGCAGACAACAAAAGAGCTTGTCAGTTGACGCACAGACACAATAAATTCAAACTTTTTGCAGTAGTTTGAACCGCCTCATCCCGGCTCAAGGGCAGGACCATGCCTCATGACGCCTCCCATCCCCCTCACCCTACCCTCTCCCACCAGGGGCGAGGGTTTTCTTGTCAACGAATGATTGAGTCGTTATCCGCCCGCCAGGGACGTCAACACGGCAGGGGCTGAGGCTGTTGGAGCCGCCAGATTGGAGAACATCAGGGTGGCGGAAACGGCCCAGTCGATGAAGGGTTTGGGGTAAATCCCCAGCAGCAGGGTGCCGGCGATACCGACGAAGATGACGGTCTTCAGTGGGGTCGAGACCGAGAGCGGCGTGGGGTCGTGGGGTTCGTTGATGTACATCTTCTTGACCACGACCAGGTAATAGTACATGGAGATCACGATGTTGATCAGCCCGACGATCAGCAGCGTGTAGAGTTCCTCTTCGATGGCCGCGACGAAGATATAGAGTTTGCCGATGAATCCCGCGAGCGGCGGCACGCCGGCGAGTGACAACAGAAAAAGCAGCATGGCGGCCGCGAGAAACGGTGACCGTCGATTCAACCCGTTGTAATCTTCGATTTCATCGCTCTTGATCCGGTTGCTGACGCCGATGACGACGGCAAAGGCGCCCAGGTTGGCAAACAGGTAGGTGAGCAAATAAAAGAGTATCGCGTCACTGCCCCGTTTGGTTCCGGCCGCCAGGCCGATCATGACGTTGCCGATTTGCGCGATGCCGGAATAAGCGAGTAACCGTTTGATGTTTTTCTGGGCGATGGCCACGATGTTGCCGTAGGTCATGGACAGGATGGAGGCCACGACGAACAGGAGGACCCACGTGGGTTTAAACGTCGCGAGCGCGACGTAGAACATTCTGATGAGAATGGCTAACGCCGCCGCTTTGGGTGCGATCGACAGAAAGGCGGTGACGGGCGTGGGCGCCCCCTGGTAGGTATCGGGAATCCAGGAGTGAAACGGGACGGCGCCGATTTTGAAGCCCAGGGCCGCGAAGATCATGATGAAGCCGATGGCCAACCCATAGCTGCCGGGCGCCGACGTCATTTCAGAAAATATCAGCGTGCCCGTTTCTCCATAGACGAGACTGATGCCATACGCGAGCAACCCCGCGGCGAACACGCCCAGGATGAAGAACTTCAGCCCCGCTTCGCTGGATTTCTGATCTTCCCGCAGATATGCCACCAGGACGTAAAACCCGAAGGTGGAAAATTCCAGCGTGACGAACACGGAGAGCAGGTCCTGCGCCGAAGCCATGAACATCATGCCCAAGGCCGACATCATGACCAGGAAATAATATTCGCCCCTGAAAAATTTGAACGATTTGACGTAATCGATCGAAGCCAGCAGGACCATCGCCGTGGAGATCAACACCAATATCTTGAAGAAGATCGCCACCCCATCCAGGACAAACATGTCTTTGAACAAGGCACCCTGGACTCCGGTGTAATCGAACCAGATCAGGTTGATCAGCGTGGCGATGACGCCTCCCACGCTCAGGTAGGCCAGTTTTTCGTGGTCGATCTGTTTGTAGGTAAAGTCGACGGCCAACACCACGCACAACCAGATCGTGAGAAAAATTTCCGGTGCCAGGAGAAGAAGGTCTGAGCCCGATAGCGTGAGGTCGAAGGTCATGACGGGTTACGGCAACAGCCCCGTGGTGTTTTGGGTGACCACCGGGGCCACTTGGTTAATTCGATCCAGCATCGGCACGACGGTCGAACGGACGACGTTATAAAAGTGCATGGGGAAGATGCCGAAGAAGATGCTGCAGCCGATCATCAGGAGCAGCGGAAGGCGATCCACCCATTGCGACGTGTCACGGGCATGCGCATATTCCGGCGACATTTGTCCATAGAACAGCCCGCGCATCATTTTAAAGAGATAGGCCATCGTCAACACGATCCCCAGCACGGCCACCACCACCTGGAAGGGATATTTCTCCCATGCGCCGACGATAATCATGATTTCGGCGATGAAGTTCACGGTGCCCGGCATCCCCACCGATGCCATACACGCGATGACAAAGGCCCCGGCCAGGAACGGCATGTTCTTGACCAGTCCGCCCAGGGACGGAATGTCCCGTGTATGCGTCTGGTCATAGACCCAGCCCGCCATGGCGAAGAGCATGCCCGTGGCCAAGGCGTGCGCGAACATGTAGATCACCGCGCCGGTCAGGCTGATGTAATCCAGGGCGGCCATGCCCAGGAACACGTAGCCCATGTGACTGGAACTGGAATAGCCGATCACGTACTTCGTGTCCTTGGCGTAATACGCGACGAACCCGCCGTAGATGATGCTGAACACGCACAGCACCGCGGCGATGGGCATGAGTTCCCGCGTGGCGTCGGGAAGGATTTCATAGGCCACGCGAATGATGGAGAAATGGCCGAGTTTCATCAGCACGCCGGCGTGCAACATGCTGGTCGCGGCCGGGGCCGCGGCGTGGCCGACGGGAGACCAGGAATGCAGAGGCCAGATCGGCGCGATGGAGGCAAAACCGAAAAAGACCAACACCCAAATGATCGTCGCCAGCGTACCGTCGAAATGGGCCACTTCCCGCAGCACGAGGATATTGAACGTGTGCACGGGCGAAAAATGGTAAATCAGCAGGATGCCCATCAACGCCATCACCGCCCCCGCCGAGAGGAACAGCGTGAGTTTCATCGCGGCGTACTCTTTACTGTTCGACCCGAAATTCAGGATGAACCCAACCGAATCACGGAGCTTGCGACCCTCGGAATCGGTCATGCTCAAATACCCTTTGGTATGACTCCCCCACACGCCCAACAACACGTACATGGGCAACACCGACATTTCATAAAAGAAGTAGAGGAAGAACAGGTCGAGCGACATGAACACCCCGATGGTCGCCGCCGCCAGGATCAACAGGAAGATGTAAAATTCCTTGGTGCGATCCTTGATGTGCCACGAGATGAAAATGCCCGCAAACAGCAAAATGGCCGAGGCAAAGACCAAGGGAGCCCCGATTCCATCCACCCCGATGTGAAACCCGATGCCCAGTTCCTCGGACCACGCCCAATTGGTGATGAATTGAAAACCGCCCTCGTCGGGATCGTAGGCCATGAAGACGTACAGGGATGCGAGCAGCGCCGTCCCGGCGGAGGTCGCGGCCACGGCACGCACCAGCAGCGGCTCGCGATTGGGAACAAACAGCAACGCGATGGCACCGAGGAACGGGGCAAACAGGGTTGCCAGTAAAGCCAACTGACCCATGGCTCAGTCCTTCCCTCCGGCTTCAGGGGGGACTGGATTGTAGATTGCGGATTGCGGATTGTGGATTGCCATCACCCAGTTCTTCTCTCCGGGTTCATCGGTTACGGCGCGAGACAGCAGCGTCCGGTCTTGTTCAATACTCGCAATAGACCCGCGATCCAATCGGTCCATCACGGCCTGCAGCGATCCATTGACCATTCGCAAAAAGGGTGAGGGGTACAACCCGATCCAGAAAATCATCACGCACAGGGACACGGCGATGATCGATTCGCGCCGCGTCAGGTCTTTGAGCACCTGCGGGACTTTTTCGCCAATGGGTCCGAAAATCGCCCGCTCGTAGTACCACAGGAAATAGGCAGCCGCGAAGATCACTCCCGAGACGGCCACGACCCCATACACCCAATGCGCCTGAAACGCGCCCAGCAGGATCAGAAATTCGCCGATAAAACCATTCGTTCCTGGTAACCCTATCGAGGCCATCCCGATGATCAGGAAGAACGTGGCCAAGAGAGGCATCTTCGAGGCAATGCCTCCGCAATTTTCGAGGAGGGTATTACCGAGCCGGTCATAGAGAAACCCGGCCAGGAAAAAGAGGCCCGCGGTGGTAAACCCAAGATTGATCATTTGCAGGAGGCTGCCTTGCAGCCCCTGGAAATTCAAGGCAAACAGGCCCAACACGACGAACCCCAAGTGACTGATGCTGCTGAAGACGAGCAGGCGTCTGAAGTCCGCTTGCATAATGGCGATGATCGCGCCCCAGACGATGGCGGCCAACGCCAAGCCCATGACGATCACCACCACGGTGGCATTGGTCGAGGCTTCCGGCAGCAACGGGAAGCTGAACCGCAGAAATCCGTACGTTCCCAACTTGACGCCGGCCAACACCACGGACATCCCGATGGGCCCTTGGACGAGCGCATCCGGCAACCACGTGTGGAACGGAAAGACCGGGGCCTTAAAGGCCAATCCCATGAAGATGAGCCAGAAGATCAAAAGCTGATCTGCCACCGGAACGGGCACCTTCAGCAGGTCCAACAAGTCGAAACTGTAGGTGTTCGTGACGTCGTGGTGATTCAGGCACAACAGGGCGAATCCCACCAACATGAACACGCTGCCCAACAGGGTGTACAACACGTACTTGAGCGCGGCATAGTGCTTTTCCTCACCCACGCCCCACAGCTTGATCAGAAAATAGCTGGGCACGAGCATGAGTTCCCAGAACACGAAGAAGAGGATCAGGTCGATGGAAACGAAAATCCCCATAATCGTCGTTTCCAATGCCAGGATACTCATGAAGTACGCTTTGACGTTGTCCTGAACGGCGTCCCAGGAATAGAGAATGACCAGGACCGTGATGAAAGCCGAGAGGCCGACGAACAGGACGCTAATGCCGTCCACGGCGAGGTGATAGGAAATGCCGAGCGCCGGAATCCAATTCACCTGTTCGCTGAATTGCATGGCCGCGGATTCCGGTATAAACCGGAGCAACACCAGGACGGCGAGCCCCAACTCGAGAAGCGCGATTCCCAGCGCGGACTTCTTGATCAGCTCGGTATCCCGCTGCGTCCACAACCCGATCGCCCCGAGAAGCGGGAGAAAGAGCAGCATCGACAGTATCGGGAATCCGAATTCCAGTTCTTCAAGCATCATGCAACCCTACAAGAGCGAACTTCCGGTCAACCACACCAAGAGAAAATGCGTAAGGAGAAACAGGCCGATGACGATCACCGCGGCGTAATGGTTAACCAACCCGGTTTGCAGTTTCCGCCAGGACCAGGCCGCCAGATGATTGGCGTACCCGATCACGTTCAGCCCCCCGTAAATCACGTGTTTCTCGGTCCAGGTGACTCCGGCCGCACTCACGTCGGCCCCGTGACCGATCCCCCTGATAAAGCGATCGATCACGTGTTGATCGATCCAATCCCATAGACGGCCAAGCCGTTTACAGGGCTCGACAATGACGGCGTCGTACAGTTCATCCACGTAGTATTTGTTCAAAAGCGTTCGATAGGCTCCGGCATACCGTGCCGACCAGTGGTCCGCCGTCCCTGGTTTGATCGCGTACAGATAGTGCGCCAATCCCCACCCACTCAACGCGATGCCGATGGCCACCGCCATCAATCCGACAAGAGTCCCCATGGCGACCTCATGCGTCACCGCGCCCACGGGCGCAGCCACGGATTCCAAAAAGCCATGGAACCAGCCATGTTCCGGCGGCACACCCAGAAACCCGCCCAGCACGGAGAGCCCGGCCAGGATCATCAGCGGCACGGTCATGACCGGCGGAGACTCATGAATATGATGCTCCACCTTGGGATCGACCCGGGATTGTCCGTAGAACGTCACATAGGTGAGACGGAACATATAAAAGGACGTCAGGAACGCGCCGGCCGCCGCAAAGGCGTACAGCACGTAATGGTGATGCACAAAGGCATGGGCCATGATTTCGTCTTTGCTCCAGAACCCCGCCAAAGGAGGAATGCCGGCAATGGCCAGGGTGCCGATCAGAAACACGGCGTGCGTGACGGGAATTTTTTTGGCAAGCCCGCCCATCTTCCGGATGTCCTGTTCCCCTTCAAGCGAATGGATCACCGCGCCCGCGGACAGGAACAGCAGCGCCTTGAAAAAGGCGTGGGTCACGAGATGGAAAATGGCGGCCATGTACGCCCCGACCCCGCAAGCCAAAAACATGTAGCCCAACTGACTGACGGTCGAATAGGCCAGCACGCGCTTGATGTCGTTTTGCACCAGCCCGATCGTCGCGGCAAACAACGCGGTCAGGCCACCGATGATCCCCACCGTCGCCATGGACACAGGGGCCATGTCGAACAGCACGTGAGTACGCACCACCATGTAAACCCCGGCCGTGACCATCGTCGCGGCGTGGATCAACGCGCTCACCGGCGTCGGGCCTTCCATGGCGTCAGGCAGCCACGTGTACAGGGGAATCTGGGCGGACTTCCCGATCGCGCCCACCAACAGGCACAGCGTAATGGCCGTGGCCATTTCAACGGAGAGTTGGTTCGCGTTTTCGAAGATCTTCAAGTAATCCAGGGTCTTGAAATTGACAAAGACCAAAAAAATCGCCAGCAGGAACCCGGCGTCGCCGATCCGGTTGACCACAAACGCCTTGGTGGCGGCCTTGGCCGCGGAAACCTTATTGAAGTAGTACCCGATCAGCAGATAGGAACAGAGACCGACGCCCTCCCAGCCGATGAAGAGCACCAGTAAATTGTTCCCCATGACGAGCAACAACATGGAGACCATGAACAGATTCATGTACACGAAGAAGCGGGTAAACCCGTCTTCTCCATGCATGTACCCGATCGAATAGACGTGAATCAAAAAGCCGACCCCCGTCACCACCATCAACATCACGGCGGTCAGCGGATCGACCAGAAATCCGAAATTGACGTGCAGGTCGCCGCCGAAAATCCACGAATAGGCGATGACTTCACGGGGTGTGGGATCGTCAATCACGCCGGCCACCACCCCGACGGCGCACAAAAATGAAAACCCGATGGAGCCGACTGCAATCCGGCCGGCCAGGTCAACGGCATAGCGATGGCCGAGCAGGCCGTTCACCAGCACCGCGATCAACGGGAAGACCGGTATCAGAATGACGAGAAGATCGGACACGTTACCACTTCAACAGATTAATCTGGTCGACGTTCGTCGCAATTTTTCCACGGAATACTACAATAATGATCGCCAGGCCGACGGCGGCCTCCCCGGCCGCGATCGCGATCACGAACAACGCCGCCATTTGGCCGGCCATCGACGAAAGGTAATGGGAGAACGCCACAAGATTGATGTTCGCCGCATTCAACATGATCTCGACCGACATCAGGACGATGATGAAATTCCGGCGGATCAGGACGCCCAACAGGCCCGTCATAAACAGGATGAAACTCAAACCCACGTATGCCGACAAAGGAATCATGACGTGCCGCTTACCTGTCCGCCCCGGCAGGACCAGTCGGGGTTTTGGCCAGGACGATCGCCCCGATAATGGCGCCTAAAAGAAAAACTCCGACGATCTCGAACAACAACAAATAGTCGCTGAACATGGTGATGCCCACGGCGTGACTCGGCCCGGTCTGCAACACGACCTCCGGGGTCGCGGTCCCTATCGCTCCACCGTAAGGAGTTTGAAACACCAGAATGAGCAACTCGCCGAGAATCGCCACGCCGGCGAACAGGAAAAAGGGATATTTCTTGTGCAGATACTGTTCCTCGGTTTTCAGGTTGAGCAACATCAGGACGAAGAGATAGAGCACGAGAATGGCTCCCGCGTAGACGATGATCTGCACGGCAAACAGAAACTCGGCGTTGAGCAACACGAAAAGCCCGGCCACGTGCAGGAGCAACGACAGCAGGCTCAGGCCGCAATGGACAGGATTCTTCAGGGCGATCGTGAAGATACCGGAGAGGATACTCACGATCGCAAAGTACCCGAACAATAAATAAAGCATCGTGAAAGACTACGAGTCGGAAGCCTCGGTTTTTCCTATGGGTTGCGGGAAGTGGTAACGGTAGGCGCGACTCTCCTCATCGTTCTGTTCCTGATTATGGGCATAGAGATATTTTTTCGCGTCCTCCAGATGTTGCTCACCGATGTCGTAGAGTCGCTCTTTGTCGAACAGGAGGGTCCGTTTGTCATGGGTCGAATACTCGTACATCTTCGTCATGGCCAACGCGTTGACCGGGCAGGCTTCCACGCAATATCCGCAAAATACGCACTTGGTGATATCGATGTAAAACTCGCTCGCATACCGTTGCAGCGGCAGGGACTTGTCCTCCTCACTGATGACCTTGATGCACCGGGACGGACAGGCTGCCTCGCAGAGGTCGCACCCGACGCACCGTTCCTGCCCGTTGTCGTACCGCAACAAACCCAGGGCTCCGCGATGCGCGTCGGGGATCGTTCGCTTTTCACGAGGATATTGGAAGGTCATCGGACGATGGAGCATGTGCTTAAACGTGACTTTCATCGCCTTCCAGATTTCGCGGAACAACACCGCGTCCAACAATCGTTTCGTTTGCTTTTGCGTGTCCAAGAGATTCTCCTAAATTTTTTCGATCGTCACCTGCGTCGACTTGAAATAGGGCACGCGCGTCACGGGATCCACGACGACCCGGACCAGATCCTTGACCGGAGGCTCATTGAAATGTTCGGGAAACGCGCAGGTTCCCGGCAACATATTGACATCCGCTTGCACCCCCAATTCCAGGCTGCCGGCATCAGAAGTCAGACGAACGCGCCCGCCCTCGGCAAGGCCCAACCGTTCGCATTCTTCCAGGGACATCCGTAACGTTCCGGTATTCGGCGAAATGTCCATCAACCCGGAAGCTTTCGTGGACAATTTACCCGAATGATAAATGAGCTGGATCAATTTCAATCCGTAGGGCCGGCCTGACTCTTGCGTGCGACCACGTGAGCCATACCGGGCACCCACCGACTCCGCATAGCCGTTCCGAAGGTACGCCGTGGGATCGGCGGCAACGGGCCGGGGTTGACCGAGGTTATAGTAGCCGGGGAGCAGCTTTCGAATTTCCGTTTGAATGTCCTGCGTCGTTTCATAGGGAAGCGCATGCCCCATGCCGTTGGCGAGTCCGACCATGATGTGCCAATCCAACGCGCTCTCACCCAACGGGTCCAACGCCGGCCTGACGAATTGCACCATCCCTTCCTGGTTGGTGACGGTGCCGTCCTTTTCCGCAAACGTACACGCCGGGAACACCACGTGCGCATGCTGCGCCGTCTCCGTCATGAAGGGATCCTGACAAATCAACAATTCCAATTGGCTCAGGGCCTCCTCCACGCCGAATGATTTCGGAAGCGTGCCCAACGGATTTTCCCCTACTACGTAGAGGGCTTTGATCTTGCCGGTGCGGCAATCCTCCAAAATTTCGACGAGGGATTTGCCGGCCTGTGCGTCCGGCAACGTCGCGTCCCACGCTTCGGAAAATTGTTGCCGTGCCGTGGCGTGTCCATAGGGCGCCGGTCCCGGGAGGAATTCGGGCGCCACGCCCATATCCACGGCCCCTTGCTCGTTCCCTTCTTCGGCGAACGTGTTGATGCCACACCCGGGCTTGTTCAATTTTCCCGTCACCCAGGCCAGGTCGATCAGCGACAACGTATGGTCATAGCCGTCCTGCTGGCGTAGAATGCCCTCTCCACACACGATGACGGAGCGCGGGGCTTCCGCAAACACCCTGGCAGCCTCCTGAATCATCTCGACCTGGACCCCCGTTTCCCCGGCCACGGTCTCGAGGGACACCGCATGGGCGGCGGCTTTCAAAGCAGCCAACGCCTGAGGATCCTGAGAGGCGAGGTCCGGATCGATGAGATCCTGCTCCAGGACCGATTTGACCAATCCCTTGACGAAAGTTCCCTCCGTTCCCGGTTTGACCATCGCCGGATGCGACGCCAACTTGGCCAGGTTCGTTTGCATGGAATCCACCACGATGGCCGATGCCTGATAGGTGCAGATCGCGGCCTTCACCCGCAGGCTGGCCACGGGATTCGTTTCCGTCACGTTCGCCCCCACCACCAGGATGGCCTTGGCTCTTGTAATGTCCGCGGAGGTGTTCATCATCCGGTTGATTCCGAGGGCGTGATGCACCGCACGCACGAAATTCATATGACCGTATCGTGCGCTGCTGTCGAGGTTGTTCGTTCCGAGCACGGTCCGCATGAAGCGTTGGAAGACGTAGAGTTCTTCATTCGTGCACCGCGCCGTGATCAGGCCCGCAATGGCTTCAGAGCCGTATTGACGTTTGACCTGTGCCAGCCGTTCGGCGGTCGTGTCCAGGGCTTCGATCCACGGCGTGGGGACCAGACCCGTCTCTTTTCGAATGAGCGGTTCCTTCAGTCGATCTTGACTGTCGATAAACTGGAAACCGAACCGCCCACGCACGCAGAGCCCGCTATGACCGTTGATCGTATCCCCTCGGTCGCCCCATTTGTTTTTCCAGGACAAGGGAGAGGTCACCCGCACGACTTCCGTATCCTTGGTTTCCACGTACATTTGACAGCCGTCGCCGCAGTAATTGCAGGTGGTCGTGGTTTTCCGAAGCTGCCAGGGCTTATACACGTATTTCGAAAATTTGTTGGTAATCGCGCCCACGGGACAGACCGCGAGGCAATCGCCGCAAAATTCGCAGTCCAAGGCGTGATCGCCCTTCGCCACAACCTGCGTAAACCCGCCCTTCTTCATGAACTGCAAGGCGTCGATGCGCTGGACGTCCTTGCAGATATTGATGCATTCCCCGCACGCAATGCAGCGGTTCATATTGAAGTCGAGCACCAGGCTGCGCGTATCCTCCGGAATATTTTTCTGTTTGGCGTTGGCCAGATCGGTGACCTGATGCTCGAAGGCCATGTCCTGCAGTTCGCAATGCCCGTCCGCGTCGCAGACCGGACAATCCAGGGGATGCACGGAGAGGTGTTTTTCAACGGCTTTTTTCCGTGCCGCGAACAGATCCTCCCCATCCGTGCGGATGACCATCCCTTCGGTCGCCTTGGCGGTACAGGAACGTACCGGCGACTTTTTCCCTTCCTGCAGGACCAGACACATGCCGCAGGATCCGAAGGGATCGAACGTGTAGTGATAACACATGGCCGGGACGATTTTCCCCATGCTGGAAATCACGTCATACAGCGAAACCCCTTCTTTCGCCGTGATGGTTTCGCCGTCGATATTCAGGGCAATCGTCGCGGCTTCAGTATCGGGTGACGTAACAGGTTTGAGTGCCATTTATTTCTCTCGCATTGTGGATTGTGGATTTTAGATTGTGGATTGTAAATTTTCGTCGTCGTGGCAACCTGTCAGCGGTCGCATTCTCCCATCACGATGTCGTACGACCCGAAAATCGTGACCGCATCGGCGATCATGTACCCTTTGGCCATAAAGTCAAACGCCCCCATGTGGATGAAGGACGGAGACCGGATCTTCAGGCGATACGGGTTCCCTCCTCCCGTACTCACGATATAAAATCCCAGTTCACCTTTATGCGCTTCGGTTCCGCAATAAATCTCCCCGGGCGGCGCGTCGAACCCCTGTGAAAACAGTTTGAACTGCTGGATCATGGATTCGAGATTGGTAAACACCCGGTCCTTGGGCGGCAGCGTGACGCTGGGCACGTCGGCCATCACCGGCCCTTCCTTCGGCATCTGGTCCATACACTGACGAACGATCTTGATGCTCTCGCGCATTTCTTCAATGCGGATCCAATACCGGTCGTAGGTGTCGCCGTTCTTGCCAACCGGCACGCTGAACTCGCACTTGGGATACGCGCCATACGACTCGTATTTGCGCAAGTCGTAATCGACGCCCGACCCCCGCAACGTCGGCCCGCTCAACCCATAACCCAAGGCGTCCTCCGCCGAAATGACCGCCACACCCACGGTCCGAGCCAGCCAAATACGGTTCTTTTCCAGGAACACCACGTATTCATCGATCTTGGGAGGAAAGTACGCAAGAAAGTCCCGGATCTTGGTCTCCAACGAGGCGGTAAAATCCCGTTCCACCCCGCCGATCCGATACCAACTGGTGGTCAGCCTGGCCCCGCATAGTTCATCGAACCAGTCGAGCAGAATCTCACGGTCACGGAACGTGTAGAAAAACACGGTCATCGCCCCGATATCCAGCGCCTGCGTCCCCAACCAAAACAGATGCCCGATAATTCGTTGGATTTCCGCCACGATAGTGCGCAAATACTCCGCCCGCTCGGGCACGGTCACGTTCATCAGTTTCTCGACGGCCCGGCAATAGGCAAAGTTGTTATACATCGCGCAGACGTAGTCGAGACGATCCGTATGAGGAATAAATTGATGATAGGTCCCGTGTTCGGCGAGTTTTTCCACGCCCCGATGGAGAAAACCCATGACCACCGTGGACTTCGTAATCCGCTCTCCTTCCAGGTCGAGGATCACTTTCAGCACGCCATGCGTCGCGGGATGCTGCGGCCCCATGTTCAACAACAGTTCCTCTGTCCGCAGGATCGGCAGATCCTCGGTCTCCGGATGGGCCGGATCGACTTTATAGATGGTTTCGCGTTGGTCCTCTAAATGCGCCATGGTTGCTTCTCGAAGCGTACCTGCCCGTCAGGGGGTCGCACCCTCATTCAGAAACTCGAACGTATCGCGCCAACCCTTGCCTTGCAGCGGGAAATCCTTTCGCAACGGATAGCCTTCGGGAAAGTCGTCCGGCATCAATATCCGCCGCATGTCCGGGTGGTTGTTGAAACGAATGCCCATCATGTCGAACACTTCCCGCTCCATGAACTCGGCGCCCGGCCAAATATCCGTCAACGAATCCACGAAACAGTCGTGTTCCGGCACCCGCGTTTTCACACGGATGCGATGGCGATGGCGGATGGAATAGACTTCATAGACGACTTCAAAGCGTTCCTCCTCATCCGGCCAATCCACTGAACTGACGAGGACGATGTAATCGCAAGCCATGGACGGATCATCCTTCAGGAACCGGCAGATCGCGTGCAACGCGTCGCGCTTCACCGTCACGGCCAGGTCACCCCGCCATTCCTCGGCGCTCAGGAACCCGTCGGAAAATCGGGCTTGGATGGTTTCGGCAAGAGGATGCATTACCCGCTCACCTTGTCCCGGGGTCTGACTTCCTCGGGTTGTTTGGTGAAGACCCGCTTCTGCATAATCTGATCCTGAAGCTTCAAAATCCCGTCGAACAGGGCTTCGGGGGTCGGCGGACATCCCGGTACGTAAATATCGACCGGCACGAAGCGATCCACGCCTTGGACCACGCTGTAGCTATCGTAAATATTCCCGGACGTGGCGCAGGACCCCATGGAAATGACGTATTTGGGTTCGGGCATCTGGTCGTAGATTTTTCGAATGACCGGAGCCATACGCCGGCACACCGTACCCGCCACGATCATCAAATCGGATTGGCGCGGAGATCCGCGAAACACGCCGGCCCCATACCGGTCGACGTCATACCGGGAGGAGACCGCGGCAATCATCTCAATCGCGCAACACGCCAACCCGAACGTCATCGGCCAAAGCGATCCTTTCCGCGCCCAATTCGCGGCTTTTTCCAGAGACAGCGTGATGACCCCGATATCGCCGTCTTTCTCGTGCTTTTTCCCTATTTGGATCAGTCCCACTCCAACGCGCCCTTTCTCCACGCATACACGTAGGCCACGACAAACAGACCGATAAAAATCATCATTTCAATGAGGCCGATCACGCCGAGTTGGTCAAAGGTGACGGCCCAGGGATAGAGAAAAATGACTTCAATATCGAAAATAACGAACAGCATCGCGATGACGTAATACCGGACGGGAAACGGCATCCGGGAATCGGAAAACGGCTCACTGCCGCATTCATAGACGCTGAGTTTTTCTGCTTCGGGATACTTCGGTTGGACGAGATAACTCAGGAGGAGCGTGACCACCCCGAATCCCAACGCCAGGATAATAAACACGACTATTGGCGAATATTTCGCGAGATAGTCAAAAAACAGATCCAGGCCACCGACCATAAGGATTCGACCTCGCAGGGACTTGCCTCCGATGTCCGGAAGCGGGGGTCAAAAACTTCAATCTTTTCGCACAGTTTTTCATCGTAGCACCCCATTTTTGGACGAATCAAGAGAACAAAAGACCTACCATTCCGTTTCAAAAGCCCCATTGCCGCGTCCACGAGCCGCGGGCAGTGTAATGACAAGAAAATCGCACGTGGAACGTGGTCGTGTTTGCGGGTCCGGGGCTCACTGACGTCGAGGCATTAACCGAGGCGTTGCTCGATTCCGGTAAGCCGGGAGAGATTGCATTTGTCTCTTTCGAACGTTGCGCATGCCCTTTCGTATGAGGCGGTGGTTTTTCTACAAACCAAGGTGTACGGGCGGCCTCGACGCTCCGTCACGTGTGTCAGGTCGCAACGATTCCCGTCAATGATCTGGTGCAGATGCATGCGCCGCTCCTTGTTTAACGGCATGCGGCACTCCCGCTCGACCGGATTTGCCAGGAAACGACTCAGGACTTGACAGTCAGCGCAGTGGCAGGAAACCCTCTCGTCGCGCCGGTAATCCGTGGGCGCCTGCGGTGCCTTTGCGGTTCGCTCCTGCAATTCGCGCCGGCACGTTGATAGCCAGCGTGCAATGGCCTCGCTGGACGGCGACCGCGTTCCAAGCCGAGACTCAAGCTTGAAGATTGCAGCCAGGTGAGTCCTGGTCAATTCATACTTGTCCCGATGGGCCAAGGCGTGATCGATCACTTTCCACAACGGGCCTTCCGCATCGACGTCCAGCATCGCGCTCACCAACGTGCAGAGCAAGGCGGTACGGTCAAGCTCCTGGGCTTGCCCTTGGTCTTCCGGAGCTTGACTGTCAAATCTCTCCAGTGACAGGGCCGCGTGCTCGCACAAGCGGATGCAGAGCGCGAGGTCGTCTGCCTCGTTATCAAGCTGACGGCAAAGCAAGAACAGCAATTCCGCGTTCCTGAGAAGCGTCATTTTCGTAACGACACCGATCACCCTGGCCAACTCTGCCCCGAAGCCGACCAAGCCGTGGCGCCTGCAAAATTTTACGAACTCGGGAGGGAATTTGATACCACCATCGTTCGGTACGACCTCAGACAGGAAACGGCGCATCAGGTCCGGATCGTCCAGCGTGCTCAGCAGCTTGGAGAATACGCTTCGATCTGTTTCACCGTTGCTCTCGTCAAACCACCCACCACGTGGCAGTGTCCAGCTATCGATGATGGCTCTTGCAAATTTCAAACAGTCCGTCCGCTGTGCTGCTCGCTGCGTCCCGGGAGCCCGTTTCAGTGCTTTCACCATCGCTTCCAGGCCACCGATGGCGAACTCTGTTCCGGTGCTGCACAGCACGGAGAAGTGTTGCTCTCGCGGCCAGATCAGGACCGCGGCCCGGTGGTACCAGCGAGCCAGGGTCATGCCCGCATTACCGGTGTAGCCTTCGAATTCTTCCTCGCTTGGATCGTCGGTGTCGAGGGCCGCGTTGGTGACGATTTCATCGTCGTCCAGTTCCATCCTGCCGAACCGACAGGTGTCTCCGTGACGGTCTGACCAGTCATTCGCCGTCAAACTGGTCTCGAAGATTTCACCCATCTCACGTCCGCTGCCGATGTCTCCATCAACGTCATCATTGTCGTAACGCCGGTAATATCGTCCCCGGACCGGATGGAAGTAATCGTCTTCGTCATAGTCGACGGCGCCATACTGCCACAGGGTGACCAGGGCCAGGTGCGCGACGCAGCCAGTCTGCTCCGCCGCCTCGAACAACACCTCTGCACGTGCGCGATCGATGCCCTTGAGTTTGTTCAGCGTGAGCCCGTCCCGCGTGTACCGATGCTCCAGGGTTACGGCGAGCTTTTCCGTTTCTCCCTTCTCGCGCCACGCTCCGAGAAGTTCCGCAACCCTGATGCCCACGTCGACATACAACGGTGCATGGAGACCTTGCCTGCCCGGGGACTTGGCGAGCGTCACGTTGTAGGCCAGGCACAGGCGATAACCGCTGATCAAGGGTTTGACCTCATGCTGGCAGTCGGCGTAAAAGGCCGCGTAACTCAATTCCAGCCCTGAGGCTGCACCAGCAAAAACGATCTCATGTACCCGGCCCTCATGTCGGATAACCAATTCCCCGCCTTCATGCACCGACGGCAAAGCGACAATCAACGTGGCCACCATTCCGTCCAGCTTTTCCCCGTCACGGTGCGGCAGAAAAAAACTCTCCTTCTCGTATACCAGCAGCTTGTACAGGTGTGCGGACAGCTTGCGTTCCTCAAGCCCCAACCGCTGTTGTACTTCATGGAGAATCGACTCGATCAACCGCTCCCACTTCGGGTTGGTCAACTCGAAACACGCTGGATCCATCTCCCAAACGCGACGTACGTCCGTGTCCACCAGCGTTTGCGTACCCTTGCCGTAGGGCGCCTGCACGCATCGCGCTATCAGGGCGCGGGCCTGAGTCTCTGCCAGCGGCAGACGTAGCGTGCCCAGGCCCTCAACCTCCAAACCCGGCATCGTCAGCGGGAGATCGCCAGCCGCACAGACGTCGCCTGGCCGGTCGACTTTGGCAAGGGTTCGAATCAAATCTGCATGCATGAATTCACTCCGGACCAAGACGCCACGGTATCATGGCAGGCAACTCGTATGAACACGTGTAATCACCCATTGCTTAGATCCTTGCTCACCTCTGGGGCTCTTCTTGCGTCGCGCTTGATTGACAAGGATCGAAGGGGGGCGGAAGATTTACGAGTTCCGCATATCCTGCGGTGGGCGTTTCAAGCCTTTGGGAGGTTCAGCTTGCGAACTTTCCCATTCATTCGTCAGGGGAGAGACCGCCTTGGCCTTCTTACGCCGATGGATCTGCGTTTGAATGCGTTTCGGCGCTTTTTCGTCTGCTTGTTTTTCTTTATCCGGCTGAACGCGATTCATGGATTGAATCACCTCCATCAGCGACTCACGGAAACTTTTAGTTTTTGAGGCTATCCGTAATTCTTGCTCCGTAACTTCCTGAATCACCGAGGCCAAAGTGTTACGGATCGTGGTCCGCACGCTCGGTCGGATAACCGCTTTTATTCCGGCAATGGAACTTGACATTGCCCTTTCTTCCGTCAAGACGCCATCTTAAAAGAACGAGATGCGTAAGTCTACCGATGGTACTTGGCTATCACTCCCCCCTTGAGGGGGAGTCGGTGAGCCAAGGGCAAAGCCCGCCGGCGAACCGGTGGGGGGCGTCACCAATCACAAAAAACCGACCAGTGACTACGGAGAAGGCGCGGACCACCGTGGAATACGCGAAGGCTGCTGTTCCAGAGGGCTGGTATCGTACGTCTTTTCATTGCCGGTGAGGCCGTCCTCGTCCGGGTCCGACCACATCTCGCCTTTGCCCGTTTCAAATGCCCCATTCCCGTTGCGATCCAGCCAATAGAACAACGGAGCCCCGACCGTCACGACGACGGGTGTGCCGAATTCATCCAACCAGACCTTGTAGGTTCGCCTGGCGGTCATGTAGTTCACCACGCCGTCCCCGTTCATGTCGAATTCCCGAAAGAACAGATCATTGCGCCAGTCGTAATACGCCTTGACCTCACGATCGTCAAACTCTTCGGGCTCTTCCGGAAGAGGAGAAAAATCCCGCAAATGCGTTTCCCCGGAAGATTGGGAAGGCGAAGGACTCGGGAGCGAGGTCGGCGCCTCTTCCTGTCCATACACCGGCCAAGGCAGCATGCCTGCCATCCCGACAAACGCCCAAAGCATCACGAGGAGCACACCGTTCCCTGTTCTCTTGTTGATCATGACCGGTAATCCGCGTAGGGAACAACGATCGTTGTTCCCTACCCCACGAAATTCAGATTTTTTCTCAGAACCTGCTTCCCTTTCGTTGTGAGGGCGCCCATCCTTTGGCACAATAGCCGATATGCCACCATCCTATGCCGACGTTGTCTTTCCTCCCAGGACCTCTCAATCGTTTACGTACCGTATTCCCCAGTCGTGGCGTTCCAATCCTAAAATAGGGCAATGGGTGCTGGCGCCGTTCGGGCCGCGTGTCAAGCCCGGGATTATTGTCTCTCTTGCCGGGAACGCGAAGCAACCCCCCGTTGCTCCGGGCCGTATTCGCGACCTGCATCTCCTCACCTCCGCGCACTGGGACCCGGACCCCACGCTCATCGCCTTGGCGCAATGGATAGCCGACTATTACCTGGCACCAACGGGAACCTGCCTGGGGCTTGTCCAACCGCCGGACGTCCCCTTTCGCAGCAGTACCCGTTGGACTATTACCCCGCAAGGCCGACAACACCTGGAAACCACCCGCGCCGGTACCTCCACGCACAGACTCCTTGCCGCTCTCGCCAAACGTTCCAAAGGCCTGGCACGCTCAACCATTGACACGCTGCTGGATAACCCCTCCACTGTCCTGCAACGGCTCAAACGGCACCAGTGGATTCAGGACCGGCAAGACTGGACCGAACTGCCGTTTCACCACGTTCCTCCACCAACGTCCCCTGTACAGGGCTTTCTCGAAGTCCCGGATGAAAGCCCCGGCCTCCCCTCGTGGTGGGGCAATTTTCAGCAACACCTGCAAGCCGAACGATTCGGGGAAGTGCTGACCACTGAATCGACATTTCCGCACTCCCTGTTGGGCAACGTCATACGAGAAACCACGGCCCGGGCACGCACGGTCCTGGTGATCGCCCCGAGTATCAACCAGTCAGCGCGCCTGATCGCGCATCTCCGGCACTCGCTCAAATGTCCGATAGCCGAGTTTCACAGCGGCCTTTCAGACAAACAGCGTTTTCAACACTGGCAAGCCATCAAACAAGGGCACTATCCCGTGGTCGTGGGGACCAGGTCCGCGCTGTTCCTTCCTCTCCCTGCCCTGGGCTGCGTGTGGGTCGAACATGAAGAGGACAGCGCCTACAAGGAAGATCCGAGTCCGCACTATCACGCCCGAGAGGTCGCACGAAAAAGAGCCGAATTGGACGACGCCGTGCTGGTGCTTCACACGCCGTACCCCACGCTGGAGAGCGTCCATCGCCTTGCGAACGACGAGAAGTCCCATCGGACTTTCGCCGGCCGGAGCACACCACATCCGATTCAGATCATCAGCCTTCAAGAAACTCCGTTCGGCACGATCTTCTCGGATGCGATGCAAAACGACATCGAGCAGGCCATGGCACAAGGTGGCGGGGTCGTCGTCTATCACAATCGAAAAGGGTTTTCTTCGTCCGTCACCTGCCGGGATTGTGGAACGGCGCCGCAATGCCCGCGCTGCCGGATTGCCTTGAGTCTCCGGCAATCACAACTGCGGTGCTCCTATTGTGGGCAGGCCGAGCCCATACCAACCGCGTGTCCAGCCTGTTCCGGCATTCGCTTGGAACCGGTGGGATTCGGCACCGAACGCCTTGAAGAAGAGTTACAACGGCTGTACCCCCACGCCGCCGTCGGACGGTATGACGGCAACACGATCCGGAGCGAATCCATTGCACGCCGCGTCAGAGAGCAATTTTCACAAGGACAGATGCAGATCATCGTCGGGACGCAACTGCTTTTTCAGGCCTCCCCCTTCACGCCGGTGCGATGCGTCGTCATCCCCTACGCGGACGCCGACCTGCACGTGCCGGACTTTCGATCGTCGGAACGCGTGTTTCACCATCTCCAGCAAGCCGTCGATCTGTTAACCCCCGGCCTCTCCGGGTCCGCGATCATTCAAACGCGCCTGCCGTCGCATCCGGTGATGCACGCCGTCGGCCAACAACAGCCCAAGCTCTTCTACGACCATGAATTGGCCTTTCGCCGGCTGGTGGGGTACCCTCCCTTCGGGCAGCTCATCCAGTTGCACGTCTCGGGCCAGGCAGCAACCGAAGCCGAGGAAGCCGCAAACATATGGCGGCAGCATCTCACGAATGGCCTCGCCGACATGATCGCGCGAGGAGACACACAACGGCATGAACAGGACGCCATCCTGGGTCCCCTCGCCTCACATGGGGCCAAGCCCCGAGGGCTTTCCCACTATCATCTGTTGGTCAAAGTCGCTGACGGCACCGCCGGGCGAACCCTCGTCCAACGGACGCTCGAGTTGATGACGAGGGAAAAAGCCTATCGACGCCTGAAATTCGTGGTGAACGTGGATCCACTCGACGTGAAGTAGCAGGAAGGACTTCTCGAATACTAAACAAGGCGGGTGAACATCATGGCCAAGAAATTGAAGCCACAGAAGCCAGACAAAACGCTATCAATGGGATCTCCTGCCATGGCACGTCTTGGAAAAAACATTATCTATAAGTCCAATTGGCAAGATGGGGAATTTGAAAAATTCCAAAAACATCTAGTCGAAGAGCATCCAAAGATTGTCGGAGACATCAATATGCTAGTCACCGAAATCGCGGATCTCATCAAGGTGCTACCCCCAGAAAAACTCCTACATCGTGCTTGGTGGGAAATGGCGATGGCGCATGTAAGAATTGAGGCGGAAGTCGAAATTGGCGAAAAAGAAGGTGCCTCATTGCGCATGATTGACTATGTTCAAAGCGTCATTGCAGCAGTCCCACCGGCAAAAAATCAAAGAGACGACGTAACGAATGAAGAGTGGGATAACCTCAGGTCTAAAATTGAAGAGCTATTTACTAAGATAAACTTGGACTACCAGATTTGCCGTACGGCAAAGAATAGAACCGACGATCCCCATTTTGACAAAAACTTCGAGGAGTTTCAGTTCAAAGCTCAACTTTTCTGGTGCAATGTAAGGGGTCGTAGGTATCAAGTCCACGAACCAGCCTATCTAGAAGATATGTTCCACCCACATACTGGCATTCTTCAAGAGCTCTTCGGAATCTCTGGTGAGCAGTTCGTCACAGAAATTACGAAAATCTGGCATGCTTTGTCGTTTGGCATCCAGGACCGCTTCGATGACCTCAAACAATTCCAGAGCGACACGATGGACGCTGTCGACAAAAAAGTCATTGATTTATCTTCGGATTCCAACCCAAATCTTTCTGATCTAATAGCCACGGTTATTAAAGAAAATACTTGGGAAGATCGCCATGCTGATATTGGGGGTCGATTATTAGGCATGAATCTATTCGATGTCCAAAAAATTACTGCTCTTCCAGAGAAACTCTTAGTAGAACTGAGTTGGCGGACAGGTGAGGAGAAAGATTTCTTTGCTGAAGGTGAATTCCGTGGCTGGCCATTGCGCATTTGGCCAGTATTCAAGCGCCCATTTATTCGGCTGGAAGATCAATGTTATTGCTTTGACCTCTACAGCCTGTTCGACAATATATACCGCGTCATGCAGCGTGTTATCCTGCGCCTGAAACCTGATTATCAGGAGACTTGGAATACAATCCAGCGCAGTCAATCAGAGGATCTACCCTTCAAATATCTTAAACGTCTACTGCCGGGCGCTAAAGTGCTGAAGAACGTTTACTATCGTGGCAAGACTGACTCGGGTGCGACTGAGTGGTGTGAAGCCGACGGTCTCTTGATTTACGACGCTCATCTATTTGTCATTGAAGCGCGAGGCGGTGCTTTCACATACACACCCCCATCAAGTGACTTTCCCGCATACATCATTTCACTTAAGAATCTCGTCTTGAAACCAGCAATGCAGGGGCGAAGATTCCTCGATTATTTGAAGACTGCCGAAAGTGTTCCATTATTCGATAGCAATCATAGTCAGATTGATAAACTTCGCAAGTCCGATTTTCGGCATATCACGATTTGCCCTGTTACTTTGGATCCGTTCACGGAACTTGCGGCACAAATTCAACATCTCCGAAAGATCGGCGTCGACGTTGGTGCATCACCTGTTTGGGCGATATCTTTAGACGATTTGCGAGTTTATGCAGACATTTTCGAAAATCCTTTGGTCTTTCTCCATTATATCGAACAGCGCATGCAGGCTTTCGATTCGGATGTCATCCAATGTAACGATGAATTGGATCATCTCGGTCTTTATCTCGATCATAATCATTACAGTACCCACGCCAAGGGGGTGCAAGGCGACTCAGACGCTCCAATCGATTTCATCGGCTACCGTTCGAAGGTTGACAAATTCTTTCACGAACGTATGTTTGATTCCAATGCACCCTGTTCGCTAAAGCAGGGTATACCAGCACGTCTTCAGAAAATCATCGAAGTTCTGTCTCAGAACAACAAACCTGGGCGAGCAGCGGTCGTAGCCTACATACTCGATATCGGAGGCGATTGGCGAACAAAGATTGACACCGACATCATTGAAGAATTGACACGCCAACCTACCACAAAGCGACCCAAGCCTTTTTCAACGCATGGCAATGTTAAATTAACGATCTACTGTTGGACTGAACATTCAGGACCAAGAAAAGCAGCTTGGGGACTTGATCACGCCCAAACGCTCGTCGTCATGCATAGCGAGTCGCGTCGGCTCCTGATGGAACTCAGCTATTCAGCGACTGGTGAACTTCAAGAAGTCGATTGGAAATGGGTCGGGTTGGCCAATATCCCGCCTGACCAGTTACCAAGGTTGCGTTTGAAAACGAAGGGCTTGCGCCAGAAGCGACTCTCCAACGCCATAACTGAAAGTCGAAAAATCAGACGCAACGAATTCTGTCCCTGCGGAAGTGGCAAGAAGTACAAGAGGTGCTGCTGGGACCGCTGACGGATTCGAATGAACTCGATCTTGAAGCGGACTTATTCACGAAAATAACGAGCAAAACAGATCCTTGCTCACATGAAACCTCGAGATGCTTATAATCCGTAGACTATTAGACATCAAATAACAATACTCATCGGCATAAATGCTGACAATCTTCTTGAGAAATTCGGCGAACGCGTACGGAAACTCCGAAAGTCTCAGGGATATTCGCAAGAATCGTTCGCGTTTGACTGTGGACTCGACAGAACTTACCTTGGTGGAATCAAGCGTGGCGAAAGCAACGTTGCTTTAAAGAACAAACAGGTGATCGCAAAATCTCTCGGGGTTTCTGTTTCCGAACTGACAAAGGAAATGTGTGAGCCTGTTAGATTGACAGTCTACTGAATGTACATGATTGCTAATGCTCTTTGGTTTCGCCTCTGGAGTTTTGAATGACCGGGACAGATGATTATCTCAAACACCTGTTAAACAACCTCCGCACCTTACGTGAGAAAGCAGGGCTTTCACCAGAGGAGATAGAAGACCGGCTGATCTTGGGACCAGGCTGGATCACACGCTTTGAAGAAGGTGAAACAACCCCGAACATCGACATGCTTCTCGCGATTCTTCATGAAACTGGATCAACACTGAGTGATCTGCTGGTGGATCTTCCTGATTACCCGGGCACAGCCGGAATTGAACGGTTCATCTTTGCGGAGCAGGTTGGGACCGATATCAGAATCCATTTTCGTTACGCAAAGTTTGATGCCACCTATACTCTTGAAAATGCGACGGCCGATGAATTTGAAGCAATCATAAAAACACTGCGTGACGGTCTCGCTCAGCTTGCAGTTGTCGAAGAAGAATTAAGCGAAGCGATCAAGGCCGACTCGGTCTCACGGGCCTTCCTCAAGGCCGTTGAGACATGGCCGGATGCGAATCCTTCTGACTTGTGGTGGTTCATCATCTATCGAGCCTACTGTGATCCTTTCAACCACCCAGCCCAGTTCGCCCGTCTCGACTTCACACAAAGTTGGAAACGAACTAGCGGTTGGGCATTAGAAAAGATACTGGTACAGCATTACGGCCCCTTTCTGGCTAAGCATGGAGTAAAGCTCTTCATCGCTGATGGGGCCACGAAGCAGGCGATCGTGAAAGAACTTGATGTGGAAGACCGTTTAGAAGCCGACAAAATCGATGTGGTGCTGAGAGGAGGAGTGGACGAGCGATTCTTTGGGGTTGTACATGTCAAGGCGAGTTTTGCTGAGCGCCGTACTGATGATGTGCCCATGAGCGTAGCGCTAATGCGGGCAGGATACACATCGCCCCTTTGGACGATGGATTGTAAAAGCACGCCTGCGAAACTGCCTAGAAACCGGGGTGAACTCGGGACACCTCAAGGTCTGAGAAGCGCGAAGACATAGAAGATGAGAGATATTTTACCGGATGCTTTTCGTACAATCGAAATACCCAACCAAGTGCAGAAAACCTAGCCCCGGACCGACGGGTATATGTTTGTGACTTTAGATGTCCGGATGACGCCTTCTCGCGATTCATCCTTGAGCGGTGGCGAAAACGCCGGCCTGTCTGAGCAACGGCACATCGTTTTCCAGGACATCTTCGAGGCGCTGGTTGGACGCGACAACTTGATCGTGGTCGATCTCAAAGCCGATGTAAGAGCAATTCAACTTCAAAGCTGCCAAGCCGGTCGTGCCGGAGCCTGAAAAAGGATCAAAAATCACCACATCCTGACCAGCTTTGCCATATGCTTCTATGCACCGTCGAGGCAGTTCCTCCGGAAAGCGGGAGAAATGAGCCGGACCGTCAATTTTCTCGTTTGGAAACTCCCACACACTGCCAACAGGAGGCGACACACGAAAAAGATGGCATTCATCACGGGTTAGGAGAAAGATGGGTTCATGTTGGCGGTGCGGGCGACGGCAGCGGCCTTCTGGCATAGGATTTTTCTTTCGCCATATGACCTCGCCTCTGTAGAGGTAACCGTTGTCGCAAAGAGAGATTACGAGCCTGTTGGGGAGGGCGAGCAAGTTGCCATAAGTGAGCCAGTCAGCGTGCTTATCGATAAAGGATTTTCTCTTGGCCCGAGGCTTTATGTAAGCAGAGTTATTGTTCGCCAGTCCGTTTTTTCTTGGGCCCAGAGAACTATACTTGTGGTCATCCATCTTCCAATTTACAGGGGTATTGTAGGAATCCCCCAAGTTGATCCACATAAGTCCGTGTTTCTTGAGCTTAGGCATAAAGGCTGTAAAGGTATCGGTCAGGAATTTCAAATAGTCCCTAGGATCTTCTTCCGTGCGTTCCGTTAGAGACTCTTTGTCCCCAATACGGAGGACTGGTAACAAGGACATCTATGCTTTCGTCCTCTAGCCTAGGAATTAGATCGCGACAATCACCTTCAATAACTGTATTTATGTGAAACAAGCCTATTTTTGTACTTGTAGACACAGATAACTCCTGTAATTTTCAAAGGTGATCACAGGTATATATAGCCTGTGTATGTAGCCCCCATATTTTACGCGCTCAGCAATTTTACAAAGCCAATGAAATTAGGTCTTCTTCCTGAAGGCGTATAACGTTCAGTCAAGTCAAAAAGCATTTCAACTTGTTTCGTACCCATCATTACTCGATATTTCCGAATTGTTCTTCCAGAAGTTCCCTTATCGCATCTGCCATTTTAATGCCTTGTCGTGCACACCCTGCCTTGATATTGGCATGCAAAGAAGCTGGAACGTCAATCGTCAAACGTTTCGTTTCCCCAGGATTTACTCCGAACACAGGAGACTCCTCACGCACCACCCATTTACGAGATTTGTTTGCTGAATCGTATTTCATGATTTACGATTTTACAGAAAACAGACTGCCCAGTCAAGATGTAAGGAAGTGCGTTACCGTTGCTTTTTCCGCTTGGCTTTGGCCTGATTCTGGGTTAACGGAGCAGACGGGTCTTCGGTTTTGGGTTGGATCCGGCGATACAGTCCGTAGGCAAACGTCAGCCAGAAGATGCCGGAAAACACCCCGAACAACACCGCCGTAAAAACCTTGCTCATCTCTTCGAGCGGCGGTTCGGGACCGAATTGCCGGAGTTCGCCCAACATGAGGAACGGCCACGCCAGGCTTTCAAGCCCCAGCAGCAGGGTGGACCACATCCAGACCTGGGCGACGCCGGGGCAGGTCTTCGCCAACACCACCATGAGCCCCACCACCACCACAACGGTCGCGCCCAGGGAGAGGCCTCCTTGAAGAAACCAAAGCCCTCCCGTGACGGCCATGGCTCCAAGCACCGCGTTGACTAACAGGCGGACACGCAGGTCCGCCCCTACAGCATCGTCCGGCATAGACGCCACCATAGCATATTACTTCGAAGGCCCGCACGGCAGCATGGCCGGAATGCGGGGCGTCACGGAAGGCCGGTGATCGTGGAAACGCCGGTTCCCCACGCTCTCGATACACGCATCCCTGCTTCCGGAATAACGAACCCAAACCTTGGGGGGAAGAGCGGGACACCCTTAAAGGGAATCGAAAGACGGGTTGTCTCCCGTCTCGGAATGAGAAGAAGAGAGGCGCATGATCGAGGAGAATTCGTTGCGATGGATTAGGGTCACACAATCTTCGGCAACCGGATCCTTATGAAACAACGCGTAGATGGAAAACATCTGGGGCGGCTCTTCGCCTTGTGTCGAGGGAAACACGACCGGTACTTCAACCCACGGCCCCGACGTGCCCTGACCGGCCATTCGCAAACGAACCGCCAACAACATATCGCGGACGCGGAGGTCCCATTCATGCGGGTCGAGATCAAGGGATTTCGTGATGTTCCGGTCCCACAAAGACTTCGTGATCCCGACCGCCACGTCAAAGCCGATACGTTTGGCCTTCTTGGTGACGTCGACCAGTAACCCGGCCTCGATGGCTTCCTGGCGGGAAGGCGCGTGACGGGCCGTTGCCGGGTCACCTGCGTTTTGCTCACCGGACAAGCGCGCCGGCCCCATCGCCTCAGAAAACAAGGTTTCCGGGGTTTCGAACACCTTGGCGGCTTCCCGGTCGGCACGGTCCGAGTCAAACGCATCCACCGCATACCCTCGGGCCGTCAGAATGCCGTCATACACGGCCCGGGCAGCCTGCGACCACGAGGCATCGAAGGCTCGGCCCCGGTAGGCCGCTTCCGCGGCTTTTTTCTCATCATGGGTTAAGGGACGCAACTGCTTCATACTAAAATTGTTAATGCTCAAATGGGAACAAGTCAAGAGAGCCGCAAACTTCCACTTGACAGAATCCATGACGATTTGTCAGGGACCCAGAGCCAACTGGGACGCCGAGTGCCCCCCGGTCGTGTGTTGAATGAGCGCCGTGACACTCGCGTCCATCACGTTGAGGAACGGCGCGGGATACAACCCCACCCACAACACGATCACCACCAGGGGGATCATCGTAGCCGTCTCCCGCCAGTTCAGATCGGGAAGCCGTGAGGCAACCGGCGTTCGAGCCTGTCCCAGCACCACGCGTTGCAACATCCAAAGCGTGTACGCAGCAGCCAGCACAATACCCGCCATGGCCAGCAGCACTTTTACGAAACTATCGGAGGACGTACCCACGAGTACCAGAAATTCACCGATGAAATTACACGTGCCCGGCAGGCCGAAGGATGCCACGGAGAAGAGACAAAACAGCGCGACGAACCGGGGCATGGGTTTGTGAAGCCCACCATAGTCTTGGATGGACCGGCTGTGCGTGCGGTCGTACAATTGCCCGACTGCCAAGAACAAGGCGCCGGTGGTGATACCGTGGTTGAACATCTGGAGAATCGCACCCTGGATGCCTTGGCTGTTGAAGACGAAAATGCCCAGGGTCACGAATCCCATGTGGGAAATGGAAGAATACGCCACCAGCTTCTTGAGATCGGACTGCGCCAATGCCATGTATCCGCCGTAGACAATGGCCAACACGGACAGCCACAAAATAAATGGAGCAAACTGCGCGGAGGCGTCAGGAAAGATCGGCAGGCAAAATCGCAAGAACCCATATCCCCCCATTTTCAGCAGCACCCCGGCCAGAATGACGCTGCCGGCCGTCGGCGCCTCGGAATGAGCGTCAGGCAACCACGTGTGGAAAGGAACCATGGGCATTTTAATGGCAAAAGCCAAAAAGAACGCGAGAAACAACCAGAATTGCGTGGTGGAGGAATAGGTTTGTTCGCTGAGAACCAACAGATCGTAGGTGTGCCCGCCTTCCAGGTAAAGACCAAGGATGCCCACTAACAACAACAAGCTGCCGGTGAGACTGTACAAGGCAAATTTCAGGCCCGCGGCAATGCGACCGGGACCGCCCCAGAGAATAATCATGAAATACATGGGAATCATGGTGAGTTCCCACAGCATGAAGAAGAGAAACAGATCGAGCGCGGTAAAGACGACGATCATGGCTCCTTCAACCAGCAAGATCAGCGACATGTACGCTCGCACTCGCGTGGCAACGGCCGTCCAGGAACAGAGGACGCACAGCGGACACAGCAAGGTGGTGAGCAACACCAAGAGGATACTGATCCCATCGACACCCACGGCATACTGAATGTTGAACGTCGGCATCCACTCCACGCGCTCGACGAATTGCATGCCCTGTCGGGTGAAATCAAAATTCCCCCACAGAAAAAGCGAGAGCGCCAATTCCACCATGGTCGCGCCAAAAGCGATCCGACGAATCCATTCCTGGTCGCGGACAAACGCCATGGTCGCAATTCCCAGGAAAGGAACGGCAATCATCCAACTGATGAAATGATCCATCAGGACAGCCATGACCTCGACTTCTCCATGCTCCCGTCGTCAAACCTGCCCGGCCGCAGGCCGGTCCTCGTGAAGGCTTTCAACGTCATCTTCCAGACCCAAACCAAAGTTCCGGGGATCATCAGACCAACAGATATAAGGTCCCGGTCGCCAAAACCAACCAAAGGATCATGACCAATAATTGATGTTGGATAGTGCGAGCTTCAGCCTCCTGCAGGAATGATCCGGCCACGTCAACCCGGCTTCCCTCTTGATCGGCTTTTTGTTCCAGCCATCCAACGCCAACCACCTGCCACAGCCAACGACTCAGCCCGACGCTCTGTTGGCCAATGCCGACGACGATCCGATCAATGCCTTTGATATCCACAATTCTCCATAGCCATTGCGCAAAGAGAACGGAATGGGAGGCGACTGAATGAATGGCCCGGTCAATCAGCCTCATATCAATAACCCGCCAGAGCCAATGGGCCAATTGAATGTTGGGGTTCACCAGATAGGCATCGTAGAATTCATCGAAATAACCTTTATTCCAGAAGAGGACATACAGCCACGTCTTCTTGCGGTCCGATGCGGATCCCTCCGGTCGAGGGCGAATATGCAATGAATACGCATAAACCCAACCCGCAAAGGCGACGCCGAGCGCCACCGGAATCCAAACCGGGGAACCGGCTTCAGTGCCTCCCGCACCCGAAGAAGCACCGGGAGGGATGACCGCCGGGGCGAGGAATCCGGCGAACCAACTCCAGAACAAGGCCAACGTCACCCCCACCAGAACCGTTGCCAGGACCAGGCCGCCCAGGATCGGACCGTCCACAAACCGGGGGTGAATGGAACGTTCTTCCAAGGCCGGTTGCCCTGACGTGGTCCAATAGGTCCTCGGGGCGTGAACAAACAACGACGTCACGCTGCGGAAGAGATACACGGACGTCACGAACACCGTGACCAAGCCAATGATCCAGAACCCGACCGTGGCAGAGGCGAATCCCGTGACGCCCCACAGGGATTCATACGATCCGGAAAACAGGATGAACGGAGGCAGGCACGCCAATAGGAAGGCCCCGCCGTACAAGGGCCACGTGCCACGGGACGCGGGATGGGTCTCCCCATGTCCGCGAGCCGCCTGTACGGATTGCAGGGCATTGCCGGTGGAAAGAAAAAAGAACGCTTTATAACAGCCGTGAGCCAGCAGGTGAAAAATCGCCACGACGAACGCACCCAAGCCACACGCCATGATCATGAAGCCGATTTGACTGATCGTGGAATAAGCCAGAATCTTTTTGATATCGGATTGCGTCAGCGAGACGAGGCCCGCGAACAGTGCGGTGGCCGCCCCGATGATCGCAATCGCCGTCATCGCAACGGGAGAAAGCATGATGAGCGGGCTCAATCGCACCAACAGGAACGGTCCGGCATTCACCATGGTCGCCGCGTGAATCAACGCCGACACGGGAGTCGGAGCCTCCATCGCATAGGGCAACCAGACGTGAAACGGGATTTGCGCGGACTTGCCCATGGCCCCGATAAAAAACAACAACGGAATGACCGTGACCGGATGGATTTGAAGATCCCACCCAAGCCATCCCGCCAGATTGACGGTATGACTCTGCATGCCTTCCGCCTGCGCCAGGATCGTCTGGATATCGAGCGTGCCGAACGTGACAAAGGTCAGGATGATTCCGAAACTGAAACCGATATCCGCCACGGCGTTGACCAGAAACGCCTTGGTCGCCGCGGCACAGGCCGCTGTTCGCTCAGACCAATGTGCAATCAGAAGATACGAACACAGGCCCATGACTTCCCAACTGATCAGCAACACCAGGAGATTGCCGCTCATCACCAACGCCACCATGCTGAACGTAAACAACGCGATCACGGCACAGAAGCGGTTGTATCGCGGATCCCCGATCATGTACCGGGAGGAATAGACGTGGACGATACCGCTGACCCCCGTCACGAGCAGCAGAAGAAGAACGGTGAGTTGATCCACGTAGAAATTGATATCAACGACCAATGATCCGGACTGAAAGAGCCGATAAAAAGAAAGGGAGAAAGGCCCGTTGTTCAACACTTCAAGGAACGCGAAGACGGACAAACCGAACGAGAGCCATATGGCGGGAATCCCGATCCGATGACCATATTCACCCCACCGTCTTCCTCCAAGGACAAGAAGGACGGACGCGCAGAGTGGAAGCAGGGGAATCAGAACAAAGAGAGTCATGAGATGCTTCAAAGCGTCGGCGGCAACGCCTGGTTCAATATCCACTGGACAATGGGATCGCTGAAAAGGCCCAACATCACAATCGATGCCGTCGTCACCCCCAAACTCAGTTTGCAGGAAAGAGGAAGCTCACTCTGCAGGATGTCCGACCGGGGTGGCCTTTGGCGAAACATGGCCTCGAACAGTTTCACGAAATAGGCCAGCGTGAGTAGAGTCGAAAGCAAGACAGCGGCGACGGCGACGTAATTGTGCGCTTCAAGCGCACCAAGAATGATATACCACTTTCCGAAAAATCCGCCCGTCGGCGGAAGACCGACCATACCCAGGGCGATCACAATCAGGGCTCCGGTGAGCCAGGGGACTCGTTTGCCGATTTGCCCCAGGTCCTGCACCGTGCGGACCCCATACTGGAAAACCAGGGCCCCCGCCAGAAAAAACAACGCCCCCTGCATGACGGCATCGTTCAACAAATAGAAGACGCCGCCCGCAAAACCCGTCTTGTTTCCCTGAGTGACCCCAATGAGGATGATGCCGATGTGCGAAATCCCTCCATAGGCAAACATCGTCTTGATATTCCGGGCCATCAGTGCAAGAACGGCGCCGATCACCGCCGCCAGCGTTCCGAGTACCCCCACGAGCAAAAGAACGGGAATGTCGTAAATAATGACTTTGGCGCCGAGGACCCAATAGATGATTCTGATCCACCCCAACAGTGCGACTTTGGTGACCAGCGCCGCCAATATAGGAGAGATGGATTCAGGGGCATGGGTATAGGCATCCGGCAGCCAAACATGAAACGGCACCAAGGCCATCTTGATTCCCAATCCGATAAACATAAAGAGAAGACCGCCGACGACCGCTTTGGAGGTCAACAAATGAGGCAATTGTTCAGCCATATCGGCCATATTGAGTGTTCCACTCGCGGCGTAGAAATAACTCACGCCCAACAAATAGAGAGAGGCCCCGAGCGTGCCAAGCAGAAGATAGCGAAAGGCGGCAAACAAGGCTTTCCCCCCGGCGACGCCCACGAGACCATAACTCGCGATAGCCGCGACCTCCAGAAAGACGAAAAGATTGAACAAGTCCCCGGCAAAGGCAATGCCGGTCAGCGCCGCAATAAGCAACAGGATCAAGACATAGAAATGCACGACACGGCCGCCCAGATCTCTTGGAGCGGTCGGTCCGGCAAAAACCAACGCGAGCAACCCCAAGACGCTCAAGGCCACCAGGACGACACTGGCCAAACCGTCGGCGACCCACTCGATGCCCAAGGGCGGCGCCCACCCGCTGAAAGCATACCGGACCTCTCCGTATCGAATGACGCTGTTGAGATTCAGTACGGAGACCACGACCATCGCCGAGAGCACGGTGAGGGAGATGGGGCGACTCCATTCCCGATGCTTCAGGCACACCACCGGCATCGCAATCGCGGCAAACAACGGAAGAAGGAACAGAACGGCGGGCAGGTGCTCGTTCATTGCAGTTTTTTCAGAACTTCTTCCTCGTCAAGGGTGCCATATTGCCGGTAGATCGCGGCACACAAGGCCAAGGCGACTCCCAGCGTGGCAACCCCGACCACAATCGCCGTCAACGTCAGCACGTGAGGCAACGGATTGACGTAGTCGGCGGCCCGGACGGGATCCGTCGTGTTCAGGAGGACGGGGACCGTCGCACCTTTCTTCCCGCTGATGGACACCAGGAAAAAAAGCACGCTGGTTTGGACAAGGTACATCCCGACAAGTTTCTTCACGAGGTTGTACCGCGTGAGCATGATGTAAAAGCCCCAAAGAAAAATGACGACGAAGGTCAGGAAGTTGGGACGCTGGAAGAGCGCTAAAACGGCATCAACCATTCAATGAATCCTCAATGATCTCCTCGGCGGATAAGCTGAACACAATGGACACGGCCGTGACGGCCACGTCCACGGCCACGCCGAGTTGCGTGAGCACGATACCCAATGAGCGGCGGGAAGCCGTCTCCAGACCGGGGATCTCGAAATCGGCAAAATTGAGAAATTCGCCGCCGCCGATCATGCACAGGCCGCCGACGCCGGCATAAATCAACATGCCGACCCCGTCGCCATGCAACACCTTCTTGGCGAGTTGGCTGCGAGAGGCATCATGCCCGAAAGCCAGAACGGAAAAAATCATGCTGGTTCCCAAAATCACCCCGCCGACAAACCCGCCCCCCGGACCGTATTGGCCGAAAAACAACACGTAGAGGCCGAACATTTGGGTCACGGGAATAAGAAAACGGCCCAAGGACTGAACGATGATACTGTCATGGGGTCGAATCATGACGAATGTCTCCGCAGCAACAGGGCACAGGCAATGCCCGCCGTAAAGATCACAACCGTTTCGATCATTGTGTCGAGAGACCGATAGTCCATGAGAATGGACGTGACCACATTGGGGGTATGGGTATCCTGGTAACTCTGTTCAAGATAGGTCGGCGAAATGTGCGTGCTGGGCGGGGATTGAGGATCTCCGAATTGAGGGAGATCATTCGCGGCATAGAGCAACAGAAGCCCCAAAAGAGGAAGGCTGACCAATGCCGCCATGGGAGGAGGCGGCAGCCGAAGACGGCTGACTTTCGGCGCCGTTCCAAAGAGAGTCAGCAGAAAAAGCACCGTGGCCAAACCCGCGCCCACGACGGCTTCCACGAACGCCACGTCCACGGCGCCCAACCAGGCCCACACCAGCGCCAGGAAAAAGCTATAGGAGCCCAGAAGCAGGATCGCGCTGATCAGGTCTTCGACCAACACGGCACCCACCGCAGTCACAAGGAGAAGCAGGAGCAGGGGAATTTCAAATGAAAAGGTCATGAAGGTCTCCGTCGCCACGGCTTCAGGCCGGCCCGGAGAGCCGCCCGAATCGTGGCATGCGTGATGACCGGATTCTGGATATAGAGTAATGCCAACACGGCAATAATTTTCAGGTTGTTCTTGCTCAGCCCCTCATGGAGCGCAAGGCCGACCAACATCAGAAATGCGCCCAACGAGTCCGTTAACGAAACCGCATGAGCACGACTGAAGACGTCCGGCAAACGTATGACGCCGATCGCCGCCACGATCAGAAAAAACAATCCTGCCAGGATAAAGAGAACGGACAGAATGTCCATGCTACGGAAGGCCCTTTTGTTCCAGGTACTTGGCGACTGCGAGCGCCCCCACGAGATTCAGTAACGCGTAGCCGGTCGAGATGTCGATGAACATGTCGACCCGTTCAAACACGGTTCCCATCAGCACGAGTAAAATAATCGCTTTGGTCGAGATGCCGTTGAGGCCCAACAGGCGATCAAAAATCGTGGGACCCTGGAGAACACGGTACAGATACGCGCCAATCAGAATGGCCAGAACCAACAGGACAAGGAAAAAAAAGGTCTTCACAAACTTCGCTCTTCGTTCTTGAAGACTTCCGCTATTTTGGCTTCCAGCCTCCCGCTCGTCACGTCCCTTGCCGATGTCTCATCAATGGCATGCACCAGGAGAGCATCGGGATCGGCTTCACCAATGAGGGTTTCGGGAACGACATCGTGATCGACTTCAGCCGTGATGGTTCCGGGGGTTAACGTGATGGAATTCCCAAGAAGCACGACGGCCGACCGATGACCCAGTTTTGGCTCCACGCGAATCAACCGGGGATCAATCGGAAGATCAGGATTGAGGATGAGCTTTGACATGTGAAGGCTGCCTTCGACGATCCTGAGAAAGAGCCAGGGGAGATACAGAAGAATGTTGCCCCACAGGCGGAATTTGGGAACAAAGGGCGAATGACCGGAGTTGATCCAAGCCACGGTAAAGGACAGAACGCCGCCCAGGACAAGATGGACCCAATCGAAACTCCCGGACAACAGGACCCACAACACGAACAATGCCGTGGCTTTCAGGACTAGAAATTCTGAAGAAACCGGTCTCATGTATCAGCTTTATCGAAAGAAACGTGGTTGTCTGTGGCCTGACGTGCCATTTGCAAGCGCTCCAATCAATAAAAAAGCCAACCGGACGCCTCAAATGCGTGATTCGAACAGCTTCTGGTTGGCTTGTACTGTGCCCACCCTTTTCCGCCAAGTGGTCACCCTACCGGCCACGGGCACATGCAATCGGTTCAGGGGGTTCTCACCCACGACCGACCGGTATGAAGTCACGGCCCTTATACCAATATTGAGGCGCGGACACAACAGATTTGGCGCATCAGTTATCTTCCGCCAAGCGACAGAAACAGCATCGAGCGGCCTCGTCTCAGGAGAACCAGCACCGAATCGTCTTCCTCGAGCCAGCCGGTGACGCGATCGAAGTCGTCCACGTCCTTGATGGTCATCCGGTTGATTTCCAGTATGACGTCATCCTTGCGAATGCCGGCCCGGTCGGCACGGCTGTCTGGCTCGACTTTCAGGACGCGCACCCCTCTATCATCGGAAGCAGACCCGGAAGCCACCGACTCGACCGTCATTCCCGACAGGACATGACGCACGCCGACCGTACCCGCGTCGCCGGGCCCGGCCATATCCTTGGGCATTTGGCCGATGACCACGGTCAGGCGCTTCTTCTTGCCCTCGCGAAGAATCCTCACGTCCACCTTGGTCTCGGGCGGAGTCTCGGCCACGTAGGTGCGTAATTTGGTCGAATTCTCCACCAGTCGTCCGTCAAATTCCCGAATAATGTCACCCCGCCTGAACCGGGCGTCTTCCGCGGGACTCCCTTCGACCACGTCGGTCACCAAGGCGCCTTTGGTGTCCGCGGCCTCGAACTGTTTTGCCAGATCCGGAGTCAGGTCCTGGATGGACACCCCGAGCCAGCCCCGGACCACTTTGCCGTGCGCTTCCAAACTGCGCGCCACCCCTTTGGCCATATCACTCGGGATGGCAAACCCGATGCCCATGTACCCGCCGCTTCTGGTGAAGATGGCCGTGTTGATCCCGATGAGTTCCCCTCGCAAATTCACCAGGGCCCCGCCGGAATTCCCAGGGTTGATGGCCGCATCGGTTTGGATAAAGTCCTCGTAATCGGCAAGCCCCACGCCGGCCCGTCCCACGGCGCTGATAATGCCCATGGTCACGGTCTGGTTCAAGCCGAAGGGGTTCCCCACGGCCACGACCATCTCCCCGACCTCCAACGTGCTGGAATCGCCCCACGACAGAAACGGCAAACCCGACGCCTCAATTTTCACAATGGCCAAGTCGGTCTTGGGATCGGTGCCGATCAGTTTCGCCTCGAATTTCCGTTGATCCCCCAATACCACCTGGATTTCATCGCCCTCGGCCACCACGTGATTATTGGTGACGATATAGCCATCGGGATTGACGATGACCCCGGACCCCATGCCCTGCTGCCGGCGTCTGGGCTCCTGGCGGCGTTCCTCCCTGAACCTGTCTCCGAAAAATTTCCGAAAGAAGGGGTCGTCAAAGAACGGCGAATGCGGAAACGGGGAACTTCGCGGGCTGCTCGTCTTGACGATGGAGATATTGACCACCGCGGGCTTGACCTTTTTCGCAATCGCGATGAGATGCTGGTTGAACCGCAGCAGGTCTTCGCTCGTGGAGGAAAGAGCAAAGGCGGCCGGTTGAACAACGGCCGGCTGAACCGATGGCGCGACCTGCTCCTCCGAAGCCTGAGTGACCGTGGACGGCTGGAAGAACGTCGCACTTGCGCCTAACGCCAAGCACACGCAGATAAAACTCCCGATCGCCAGGACGACGGGGTTTTTCAAGACAGGAGTCAGGGACCGCTGAACTCGCATCGTACCTTCCTTAGCTGAAAATCATGGCCGACGACGAAATTATACCATGCCTGCAACGCCGCCGAATGCCCCGTTACCCCAGCCTTCTCTCATCCAATCCGTTCCCACGTAGCGTCGGGAAGATAGCGATGAAACTCCAAGGTGTAAGGATCGATGGCCACCAGATTGAGCCATTGGTTATGGAAGAGTTGCTGCAGGATCGCATGCTTCTGAATGATGGCCGAGATCCGGTCCGGCGGCGCCTCAATCATGCCCAGAAGCCGCATCGGCTCGTGATAGTGGACCTCGCCGTCGTTCACCGTCTGCAAGGGGAACCCGATCTGTAAATCACTGCCGCTGCCCAGCATCACCCCCACGCCCGACACGACGTTGTGGATCACCTTGCTCCCGCTCCCATAGTGCCACGGATCAACGGAGGAGAAGTAATACCCGGTATTGATCCACTCGCCGACGATCAAGGGGGCCGTCATGATTTTTTCGAGATTGGTGCCATTCGGGTCGGCAATCGGGTCATAGGAGTGCAGGAAGACACGGCCTTCCAGATCCAGACCCTTGGTCAGCGTGCGCCGCCCGATCAAAAAGGCCGCATTGCCGGACAATCCCCATTCCGGACGGGGATTCGCCCAGTCACGGCTGCGTTCCTCCACGTGCGCAAACGCCCGTTCCGGAGAAATGTCAGCCGGCGCGCTCGGGATGCGACGACAGCGTTCCAGCGCCTGGCTCATGCCCGCCCGCTCCAGATCCCGGATCAACGCCTCCAGATCCTCCGTATGGGTCTCGGGCAAATCGTCCAGGTCGTAGAATGTAAACTGGTCCGTGGTGGTATTGTGCTTGGCCGGCAGAAACCAGGTATCCTCGGGAATGGGCAGTCCATTCGCACGCACGATGTACCGGACGTCAGAATCGTTGGCCATAGCCGCGAACACCCGTGCGTTGGCGTCACCGTGGTTTCCCCCGCAGGCCCCGCAATCCAGGGCCGCGTAATACGGATTGTTGTCAGTCTGGCTCCCATGCCCGCAGAGCACCACCAGCCGGCTGAAGTTCCGGGGCAACCCCATCACCCGGAGCCCGGTCTCGATGAACGTGGCCCGTTCCTGAAGCGTGAACCCCTGCGCGAGACAATCGGGAATCCCTTCGGGTTTCGTCTCGGCCCATTGGGGATAGTCCGGATCCGCCGGCGCGGCCACGGCCATCCGCGTCGGCACCGTGCGGTCAGACCAGGCCTGGAGTTTCGAGCGGACCGCATGGAACGCTTTGGGAAGCAGCGTCTTGCCCAGCAACCCCAGACTGAAGAAAAACCCCAGCACGTCGATCAGCATCATCGACCCGACGGGGTGATGTTTCAGGTCGTGAAAAACATGCTGCCCCAGGTGACGCCAGCGCGTCCCTGTCGCATACTCCCGCAAGGCGCCTTCCTCGTTGAGACGTGGGATTTCCGTCACCGCGTGCTTGGGCGATAGCAACACCGGGCACAAAGCGTCCCGCTCCTCGCTGTCAAAGGGTTGATGACTCAGGGGAATCCCGAAGAATCCCGCGAACCCGAACGTTTCATACGGACCTTGGGCCTCCACGTGTCGCCGGATCGATTCCGAACGCACGTCGATACAGAGCACCAGTTGCGCCTGGGGGCGAGTATCGAGCGGCGGCACGGTTCCCCGGTGTGCCGAGAGTTTCCGGATGATCTCGGCCCGGAAGGCCTCCTCATACGCTTCAAGCCACACCTGTCCGTGTTGGTCCGGAGGAAAGGCATCCAGCCATCTCAGCAACGTCCGCGCATCATCCGAGGAAAGATCGGCCAGCTCGGTCAGGGACAACTCCAGCACCTGCGCCAGGTGAAACAGCCGCCAGGCGTCCCGGCAGACGGCCCGCGTGCCGGCGTCAACCGCATGGGCGCCCCCGTCCATCTTTGTCTCGTATTCGTCGGACCGCTCTTGCCAATAGGCGACCAGCGCCGAAACGGTGGCGTCAATCCCCCACTCCCGTTGGCAGGCCGCCTGCGTCAATTCGGCTTCGTAGACCAACCGCACTGCCAGATACTGGACCGCATCGACCGGATGTTTGCGTTGCGCGTGATACGCGGGATTCGTCTCCAGCCAGCGAACGAACCGGGTCCAGCCCGGCAATTGGGACATCTGGCGGGCGAGGTAATCGCTCCAACGCTCCTCGGGCACGCCCAGACGATGCAGGCTCGACGCAATCGCATCCTCGGGCTCCGGCGGCAGATCGCTCACGGCCTGCTCGAACGCGGGAATGCCCCCAAGACGGAGAGACCGGTCATGAGGCGCCAAGTCCCGCCAGGCCGCATAGAACCCCCCGTGCCGGCCCGGCATTTCCCATCCGGCCAATCCTTCATCCGCGAATGCCGACAACCATTTGATGAGTTGGTTGTTGATCTGCTCGACGAGACTCGTACCGGTCAGCGCGTCCACCCAATCGCTGATCGTCCGGCCGGCCGGCAAGGCCACGTCGATGGAGGCGCGCAATTCCTCCGGCGCGCCGGGGTGCGCAGATCCGCCGTGCTCGCCGGACAACGCCTCGGACAACCCCAAGACAGACAAGATGACCTGCCACGAGTTGGTCACATACGCCGCCTCGGGATGATGCTTGCATTGCTCGCATTCCCGCAGTGTGCGGTCGATGATCCGTTGTCTGGATTCTTCAGGAAGGTCCCGCCGGAACCGCTTCGTGGCGGCCTGATGATCCAGTTCCCAAGCCAATAGACGGGGCTCCAAGGCCTCACAGCCGAACGCGAGGTGCAAAAACCACACGTCCTCAGCCGTGATCCGGCGACTCCCGAGCGTGATCGCCACATCGTGGTCTGGTCGGGGACCGAGGCGCGCCAACGCCCGCTTCAGAATGTCGCCGGTGATCCGTCCCTCTCGATAGAACGCACGATACTCTGCATTGGGCAGGTACCCGCGACCGCCGAGCAGGTGTTGGCCTTTCCGCACGGCTTGATCGAAGGGCAGATACTCCAAGCCGTGCATGGGATTTTGGGACACCATGATCTGCATGGGCCAAAACGGGGGGGTCGGTTCGCTGGCTTGGGCAACCGTCGCTCGGACCCGATCCCGTTCTTCCCGGGAAAGCGCTTGTATCGACGTGAGGCTCATAATGCGGCTCGTATGGGGCATAAAAAAGCCAACCCGTCAGGTTGGCTTGTACTGTACCGGCCCTACACCGTAGAAGGCAGGCACCCTACCGGCCACGGAACGGCTCTTTCTTCCGTTGAGATCTTTATACCAACGTTCGACACGCGGTACAACTGCTATCTGCTCGACGGCAAGAAAATCACCTGAAGACTTTTTCTGTCGCGGCTTCGGAAATGGCCATGACGGCCGGATGATCTAAACGGCGTTCAACGGTAATGCCATAGAACAGTTGCTTGACGCCCGTGATTTGTCCCACTTTTCGGACTTGATTCTGCCGGGCGATTTCCGACTCAACGACCGAAGAGCCGGGAAACAACCCGTGCCCTTCCCGGGCGAACGCTTGCATCGTGGCCCCGTCTTCAAACTCGCCGACAATGAAAGGCTCAATGCCGTGTTTTCGAAACCAATCATCCAAGCCCCGTCTCAGCACGGAATTGGGCGCGGGCAACAAAAACGGCGCCCCATCCAATGACCGTGGAAACTTCCGCTGATAGTGAGAAGCCAAGTGTTCGGGTCCGAAGAGTGTCACTCCCGATTCCCCGAGCAGATGGGCATGAGCTTCGATACTGACGCTGGGCGGGACCGGAGTGTCCGTCAAGACAATGTCCAGTGCGTGCAGAGCCAGTTCCCCCAACAACCTTTCCAGGCGACCTTCCCAGCACACGATTTTCATATGCTCGAACTGTTTGTACGCCGCCTTCAGCAGTTTATAGGCCACCATCTTGGGGACGACTTCCGCAATGCCGACTACCAGCCGAATCGGGCGTTGAGTTCCATAGCCTTTCAACGTGCTGGTTAATTCTCTGCCGAGCGAAAAAATTTCATCCGCGTAACGGTAGACCACTTTTCCGACGTCCGTCAGAACCAGTTTGCGGCCTACGCGAGAAAACAGTTTTTCACCGATCGCGTCCTCGAGCGCGCGCAATTGAGCACTCAGGGCGGGCTGCGACAACGTCAACACTTCGCGGGCTTTCTTAATGGATCCTTCCCGGGCAATCACCCAGAAATAGAGCAGATGATGGTAGTTGAGCCAATCCACGGCATGAAATTATACATCCATATTTTGGATAACTCAATTCATAATTATTTATTTGTTTTATTTATTTTTATGGGTATTAATAAATTAACGGTTGATGAACAATGAACAAGAAAGGAGGTTGACATGAAAACCTTCACCTCTGTGATTCCAACGTTCGTGCTGTGTGTGGGACTCACGCTACCCGCATTTGCCGCGGATGGCGCCGTTTCCAACGGACCCTTCGCAGAAGAGGCCATGGCGCAATCCGTCGAATCTCACAAGACCGCCATTCAGCAACACCAGGACAAAGCAGCCGTGCTTGAACAAAAAATCCAAAACTTGGAAAACCGGCTGGACATGTTCAAGAACTCCTACCGGGATCCCAAAGGATTTCGACAAGCCAGTTGGAAGAGAATGGTTGCGACGTGGCGCGGGGAATTAAGGGACATTCGGCAACGCATTGTCTGGCATGAAGAACAACTGGCTCAGTTGAAAACATGAAACAAAGCGACTGGCAACCAGAAACCCAACCGGCGTCATAACAAACGTCCGGCTGGCAGGCATGGGAGGGAGACCGGGACCACGTCCCGGTCTCCCTCTTTTTTTTATGGGGCGGCCCGCAGCATTTCACGGGCCTGCTTCATGGATTCTGCCCCGGCAATCACCCGGAAATAGCGCGCATGATGTTCGTTGAGCCGGTCCATGGGCATGCAATCATATATCCAATATTTGGATGAAGAAGGTCAGGAAGATGTATTTGTCCAATTCATGTTTCGGGCCGTTAATGAAATTAAGAGCTGATGAACAAAGAACATGAAAGGAGGACGACATGAAACCCTTCACTTCTGTGGTTCCAAGTACCTTGCGTTCTGCGGCCCCCCTCTTTCTTTAAGGCGTCCCATTGTCGCGTTCATCCTTATGGCGGGTCTGCTGGCGGTTGCGGTGGGGGCGGCGGTAGTTCCGCCATGGTGATGAACTGTCCTCCCATGGTCGATGACATTCAAGCGACCATCTCACAAATGCCGGGTCGGCCGATTCACTATTGGCCAGCGACGTCTTGGCCAGCGTTCCCGTCGGCGGACAAATGATGCCGTTTCGCTTTGACACGACATGCGCAGCAGATTCGTGCACGGCACACTACAACGGGAAGGAACATGTACGTGTGTCTGCATCCGATTTGGATGCCCTTTTGCCTGGCAACGGACCGCCTCGCAGCAAGGCGTCCCCATTGCCGAAGGACGCGGAGAACTGACAGGACCGGGGACTTCCGAGGACGTGACGTTGTTGGGCGGCTGGGTGGATCACAATTTTTTTGCCGTCCAACTTGAAGGGGTCACGCACGAGACAAGTGACGGAGTCGACGTGGCCGGCTTAGAGGCGGGGTATGCGTACTCAATCGGCCATGCCACAGGCACAAACCCGGTCTTGTCCGGCAATGCCACCTGGAGGGGCGGCATGGTCGGTGGTTCTGTCGGATCCGACAGGGATCTTGTCCGGGGGGATGCGACGCTGACGCTCGATATGGATCAAATGGCGATGGATGTGGCCTTTACCAATATCCATGACATGGTCACAGAACAATCTCGGGATGACATGATGTGGGACGGTTTGGCCCTGACGAACGGCACGTTCGGGACAGGCAGTCACGGAAATTCCATTCAAGGCCAGTTCTACGGCCCGAATCATGAAGAAGTCGGCGGGATTTTCGAGCGTGACCACATTATCGATGCATTCGGTGCCGGTCGATAGCCTTTTCACCCTGGGCAGGAGGAAGGGTTGCGAGATCCTTCCTCCTGCTCAGGACAACTCCTCTTCCCTTCGTCGTCAGCGAAACGAATTGTCGAGGTCGTATTCGAGGGTGAAGACGATCATCCGTTCGCCGCTGTGCGTTTCGATGTCCGTAAACAGGCCCGTGACTTCGACTCCGGTGATGGCGGAAATCTGGCTGCAGAGGCGTTCCCGTCCTTGGGAGATGAGGTTCTGCCGCATGCGTTTGACCATATCCACGCCCTCGGCGTTCTTGGCGAGTTGACGTTCGGCCGGAGTCAGGACGCCCTTGAGCCGCACCAAAACCATGTCGCGCAGAATGAACGCCTTGACCTCCGTGGGCCCGCGTCCCATGAATTCCTGTTCGAATTTGATGACGGCATTGCGGATGGCCGTCTCAGACTCACCTTTGGTTAGACCGTTCTTCATGGGAGGAAGGACTTTCTACTCGTCAAGGATTTTGTGCACTCCTGAGCCGCAAGCATAAGCTCGCCATGGTATAAGCCATTCCCTGGGAGAGGTCAAGATGAGTCTCATGGGACTTATATGCTGGATTGACGGGCAAGGCCTGAGCAGATACGATGCGCCGGACCGAAAGGATCAGTATAGTTTAGTATAGCGTCGCGCAAAACAAACAGGGCGGGTGTCTCCATCCAACCACTACGAAACTCACCACCGCGCTCTAACACAGGAAAGCCCGTATTTTCGTGTTTCGCTCGACCAAGGAGGTAGGGTATGGGCCATGCTCCCGGACCCGCTCGCCGTCGTCACCCCTATAGTCCCGCTGTCATTGCCAAAGTCTGGAGGCGCGGCAAACCCCTCACAAACCAGTGGTCGAGTAAACGGGCTATCAAGGATCCCGACGAGTGGCGACGCGATTTCTTTGGCTATCCGATTCGCTTTGGAGCCTATGGTGATCGTGACTCTTTGTATGGCTGGGAGATCACGCCGCTGGTCATCCGGTCGCGTGACGGCATGAAAACCACGACCCTCTTACAGCCGTTGCATTGGCTGTCGATCCTCAAACTGATCTAAGAAAGGAGGCCCGATAAGTGTCGAAGATGACAGGAAAAGAAAAGGCACCGGATCCCCGATCGGGCCGGGGATTGTAGATGTTCACTAATTCGTTGACAGAATGTAGGGTGACTCATCCTATCACCTGGAGGCGAAGCCATGCGACCCAAGACCCAAGACCCAAGACCCAAGACAAGACCCTCTACCGCAATTATGTCCGGAAATGGAAATTCCTGATCCAGGAGTACGAGTTGGTCAAACAGAAACGCCACCCCAAATTCCGGTTTGTGGCCGATTTCTACCGGTTTCATCAGACCCACCGGCAGACCTTCTTCAAGTATTATCACCGGTTCCGCCAGAGTGAGGCCGACCAGGCGCTGGTCCCCCAAACGCGCGGCCCGAAGTGGAAAAGTCGGCGGGTCTACGGGGATCTTGAGCAGCAGGTCTTGCAGCACCGGCGGTTGGGCGTCAATCGCTATGAGATTTGCCAGCTGCTGGCCCCCAAACTGAAGCACCTGACGCCGTCCCCGAGTACGGTCTATCGGATCACGTACCGACATGGGCTGAACCGCTTAACGCCGAAGCTGCGAGAGGAGAAACGCCGCATTGTGAAGCAGAAAGCCGGGGAATTGGGGCATCTGGACTGCCATGACTTGAGTAAGGATCTGCTGGCGAGTGATCCCACCCGGTATTATCTGGTGTGTGTGCTTGATGCCTGTACCCGCCTGGCCGGGCGGAGGTGGTGCCCGATCTGAAGAGTCTGACGGTGATGTTCAGTGCCCTCAAGAGCTTCAATCTGCTCCACCAGCGGTATCAACTCCAGTTTGCCGAGGTCTTAACGGACAATGTCTCGGAGTTCGCGGCTCCCACCCAGCCGGCGACCCACCCGTTTGAACGGATGCTGCTGGAGTTGGGCATCAAGCATCGGTATACCCGGCCGTATCGGCCACAGACCGACGGCAAGGTGGAACGGTTCTGGCGGACCCTGAACGACGACCTGATCGACGGCACCACGTTTGCGTCCCTGGAGGAATTTCGGGACGAATTGGAGCAATATCTCCTCTACTACAATGAGGTGCGCCCGCATCAGGCGCTGGACGGACAAACCCCGAAACAGATCAACGAATCTTGTCAACGAATGACTGAACACATACAGGGATGACAGCAAGGGGAGAGAAACGACCGGCTTAGAAAATCTTGGCTATCAACGTCCGGAACGGGGCAAGGATCGATTTGGATTGAGCCTCGCTCTTTACCTGTGAGGAGGCGTCGTTTTTTTCGGTTTTCTTCGTTCGTTTCTGCTCACAATGTAGGCTTTTGTACAAGATGGAAAATTCACTCATGATATCCTCCAAAGGTTTAAGCAGGCACTATCTTCTGTAAAGCAAAGGATGTGCCAGTTTCCCCTGGAAACCGTTTTCCATGAAACCGTTTGAAAATCAATCGGTTATAAATAGGATTTGCCTGATCAGCTTATCATGCTTCGGCAATTAGCAAAAACGCACGCGTCCAGGTGAGCGAAATCGCACTAAACCGCGTGATCGAGGAAGGAGTGTTGGGAAGGATGCGACACCTATTGGCTGCATCAAGCAGAGGCAAGACGATACGAACTAATCCTTGGGCTTGATATGCGCCGCGACTACGGAATCGGACATAGGGCGGTGTTGCGACAACCCCCGGATGAACAACTCACAGCCCTTTTCCTCGAATTCACCGACCCATTCGTTGAGTTTTGACATGACGCTGTGATCGACAATTCGCGTCTCGGCCAGATTCAGGGTGACGGTTTTTCCTTCCTGCAGCAACCGGTTCAGATGTTTGCGCAAGGGGATCCAGGTGCTGAAGATAGCCGACTCCCGCACCACAATGGTCGCCGAGGTGTCGTCTTCGTGGGTAATCTCCGCATTCAGTCTGATAAACGAGAGAAGCGGGGCACCATTGATGATGTGAAGGACAACCTTCACCCCAATGCCTATCCCGATGCCCATCAGGAGGTCCGTGGCGAGAACGCCGATGACCGTGGACACGAACACGATGAACTGGTATTTCCCCAAATGATACATATGGACAAATTCTTGGGGGGAAGCCAACCGGAACCCCGTAAAGACCAGCAACGCGCCCAGGGCCGCAAGCGGGATCTGATTGATCATCCCCGGAATCAAGGCGACGAAGATCAGCAGAAACGTGCCATGAAACATGTTGGCGAATCTCGTCCTGGCCCCGTTGTCGATGTTGGCTTTGCTGCGCACGATTTCGGAGATCATCGGGAGCCCGCCTACAAACGCCGCTAGGGTATTGCCGACTCCGACTGCCAGCATGTCACGGTCCAGATCCGTCTTGCGCTGCCACGGGTCGATCTGGTCGATGGCCTTTGCACTGAGTAATGATTCCACGCTCCCGATCAGGGCAAACATGATCACGTACCTGATCCCGATGGAAGTCGTCAGTCCGGAGAAATCCGGGAACGTGAGCGCGCTGAACATGTTCGCCGGCACGTCCACCAGAAACTTCGCTCCCAAGGCATAGGTCTGGTCGTTAAAGGTGTAGGTGCCTTCCTGACCGACGTTCAAATACAGGCCCATCGGCACCGCAACAAGCAACACGATCATCGGTGCCGGAACGACTTTGAATGCGGGGTGTTTGATGAACGGATACCCGAACACGATGAGGAGACTGACGATCCCGATCAGACCGATTTTGGGATTCATGTTCATGATAAACGTAGGAATATTGGCCAACAGGTGCAGGGGAGAACCTTCGGGGCTGAGCCCCATGACCACCGGGAACTGCTTGGCGATGATGATGACCCCGATGGACGCCAATAACCCATGGATGGCCGTCGTGGGGAAAAATTCTCCGAGGATGCCGGCGCGGAAGAATCCGAACAGGATCTGGCTGGCACCCGCGGCCACCCCCACGCCGAGCGCCAGCCGATAGGCTTGATAGTCGGCGGCCGGATCCTTCCCACCGGTAAACCCGAATTCGGTCACACAGCCGATGGCGATAACAATGAGCCCCGCAGCCGGACCTTTGATCGTGAGTTCCGAATTACTGAAAAACGTGGCCAGGATGCCGCCGATAATGGCGGTGAAGATGCCGGCGATGGCGGGATATCCGCAGGCTAGGGCAATCCCGAGGCACAACGGCAGCGCAATCAGAAATACCAGGAATCCGGACAGCAGGTCGGCCTTCCAGTTCTGCCGGAGCCCGGCCAACGTGCCTCGCGGGATGTCTGCTTTCTCGACGCCCATGCTCTCACCTCGTCTATCGGTTTGCGACGCAAGAAAGCCGGTTGCCATTCAGGGGTCGCGTTCCTGAATGCTCAACCGGCTTGTACTGTGGCCGGCCTCAGACAGCCGACAGCCAGCTACCCTACATGCCTGACACGTCCGTTGAACGAACCTCCCGCCAGCGCGAGGACGGGACTTTCTCAACAGCCGTTCGGATTATTCGAAGATCCGGATTGCCTCTTCTGCTTTGTCGTTCGCCAAATTGTAGCCTGCACGCATCCGGGGAGCAATAGGTTTTCTTTGCGCCAACCTGCGGACGTGCGCCTCAAAATTGACTCGAGTTGATCCATAGATGACACAGGATGCTCGCCACATACCCAAGCGCGATCACCGGGGTCCATCGAAGGTGACTGAAGAACGTATATTTGCCCCGCGCCTGACCCATCAGCGCCACACCGGCGGCCGACCCGATGGACAACATGCTCCCCCCAACCCCGGCCGTTAAGGTCACCAACAGCCACTGTCCCTGAGACATGTCGGGATTCATCGTCAGCACGGCAAACATCACCGGAATGTTGTCGACGATGGCGGACAAAATCCCGACCATCGTATTCGCGAACGTGGGCCCCCAATCAATATACATTACCTGCGCCACCACCGCGAGGTAGCCGAGAAAGCCCAACCCGCCCACACACAGGACGACGCCGTAGAAAAACAGCAGGGTGTCCCATTCCGCCCTGGCCACGTGTTGATAGATTTCGAATGGGATCATGTCGCCAAGCGTTTCTTGAGCTTTCTTCTCACTCCATGTTCCCGGTTCCGCATATTGATGGTGCGTCCTCTGCAGGTAAAACCCGAAAAATTTCAGGTAAGCCAGGCCGGTCATCATGCCCACCATGGGCGGGAGATGGAGGAAATTGTGAAAACTCACGGCCGTACAAATCGTGAGAAAGAACAGGAGCATGATCACGTGGGCGCCCCGTTTCATGTGCACGACTTCGTCTGACGGCGCCGGCGACACCCGGGGAACCGCAAAGTGCATGATCGCGGCCGGCACCACGTAGTTAACCACCGAGGGCACGAACAGGAGGAAAAACGTGAAGAAGCCCACGATCCCTTTTTGCCATACCATCAACGTCGTAATGTCGCCGAAAGGACTGAAGGCCCCGCCGGCGTTGGCCGCCACCACGATATTGATACACGCCAGACTGACGAACCGGGGATTGTCCTGACCGACCGCCAACACCACGGCGCACATCAGCAAGGCGGTGGTCAGGTTGTCCGCCACCGGCGAGATGAAGAACGCCAGGATTCCCGTGAGCCAAAACAGTTGGCGGTAGGTGAATCCCTTGCGCACCAGCCACGACCGCAGGCTTTCGAAGACCAGCCGTTCTTCCATGGCGTTGATGTACGTCATGGCGGCGAGCAGGAATAACATCAATTCCGCATATTCGAGAATGTTGTGACGGAGCGCATGTTCCACGGCATGCGGGTCGTCGCCGGGATACGACCACGCCACTATTGCCCAAATGATTCCCGCCGCCAACATGACGGGCTTGGACTTCCTGAGGTGCGTAAATTCCTCGGCCATGACCAGCGCATAGGCCAGGACAAAGATGCCCAACGCGAAATACCCGACGGCCGACTGGCTCAGATCGACGTGAGTGATCGAGTCGTCCGTCCCCCAGACAAGTTCGGGCAAGCCGAGCAACAGCGTGATCGCGCTGAAGGACAACATGGTTATGGAATAGGTTTTGATCATAATCCACTTGCCGCAGGCAATTGGAAGAAACCGTAGCAAAGACCGGAGGAAATCTTCAATAACCTGAAGAGGAAAAGTGACGTGACCCGAGGGTGCACTGGAACGGACGCGGATGTTTTACACAGATTTCACTAGTCCAAGGGCACTTCGATAACCAGCCCGCCCATCACGTCGTTGAGTTTGAAGTCGCGCTTCGGAGACTCGACGTGCGCATTGTGACACGACACGCAGGCTCGGCTTACGGCTCTGTCCGGATAGATCGCCTGAAAGTAGCGTTTGTCATTCGACGTCACTTCGCCTTCCATGACCTCCCCGAATTCCACGACTTGCTCCAACATCTGGCGTTCGTGGTCCGAAGCGGGGGAATTTTGAGGATTCAGCGGCCAGAGGCTGACCAACCGGTAGCGAAACGGCGCGTCACGCAAACGCAGGCTGCGCGATGCTTCGCGCAAAAACTGTGCGGGCAGCGGCAAAGTTTTGTCATGGGCCCACTCTTCCGACGCATTCACAATCAGCATGGCTTCCATACGCTCGACAACGTGCTGTGTATAAAACGTCCTGTCGGCCTCAATCACCCCGTGAAGGTAATCGGCTGCGGTTCTTGCAGAAATGCCCTGGACGGGCAGTCGTTGAGTGTTGAGCGTCCACCCTGCTCCAAGCCCCAGCACAAAGATCACGACGTATAACGCGAAGGTTCGTTTCTTCATGTTTTCACGTCACCGGATTGAATCCGGATTCGGCCAAGCTCTGGCTTCATCATACCTGAAACCAGGTTCAACTCACCAGAGGACTTTTCCGGACCTCTCGTCGCCTCTGTGCATCCATCGTGCGGCAATTTGGGCCTCCGGTTTGACACCCCCACGCGTCACCCCTAAGATTACGCACGGAGTGCCGCAATGCGAATTTTTCGACGATTCAACAACCTGCCGATTGAAAAAAAGCTCCTTCTGGTTTCGGTTATTCCGATCCTCACGCTTGCCGTCCTCAGCATCATCACCTTTAACAGCGTTCAGACCTTTTCCCAGGATGAAGACCGGCTCAACCAAGTGTATCACGTCCAGACCACGGCCGCCGACTACTTGCGACTGATTGTCGATTTGGAGACGGGCTTCCGCGGATTCGTCCTGACCCTCCAACCGAAATTTCTGAATCCCTATCATGCCGCGAAACAACGCGTGTTGGAAGTCGGACGTACTCTTGCCCAAATGGTCGAGCATGATCGGGCACAACATGCTGAAATCCTGAACGTTCAGGCCCTGGTCTATACGTTGCTGGGGGATAAGGACCGGTTGATCGAACAAGCCAAGCTGGGCCATGCGGAGCAAGCGCTGGAGTACATCGAATCCGGGGCCGGGCGGAGACTGATGCTGAGTATCCGTGAAGAAATTGCCCGTTTCGACAAGCGGGAAGGCGAGGTCTTACGGCAAACCCTGAAACGCACGTCCAATGACCGGGCCTTTCTGTTGACTGTGATCGTGGGTGGCGGATCATTGGCGCTCATCCCCATGGTGTTTGTGATCCGTCTGTTGGCGCAATCGATTGCCGGTCCCCTGGTGTCCCTGGCCAAGTCCGTGGAAAACCGGGCGGGCGGGACGGTCCCGGACGTCCAGGTCCTGGACCGTGGAGATGAAATCGGTGACCTGACCAGGGTGATGCACGAGATGGGCCAACAGATTCGGGAATTCATCGGCCAAATCCAAACCTCGGAAGCCGCGTTGCGCAACCTGAATATCGACCTGTCGCATTCGGAATCCAAATATCGCGGGATTGTGGACAATGCCCCATTCGGTATTTTTACGGCTAAGAACGGGCGCATCATTTTCTGCAATCGCGAAAATTGGAAGCTGGCCGGGTACGATCCGAATAATTCCTTGGATCCGGAACGGATCTGGGACGCCGTTCATCCCGGTGACCGCGCCCAAGTGCATGAGGCGTTCTCCAAGGCGACGGAGCAACAAGTTCCCTTTGAAAACGTCTTTCGGTTCGTGCATCCCGACGGGACCACGCACAAGGTCCTGAGCCGCGCCGTCCCCATCCAGGACGGGCAAGGCGGCAGTTCGCTGTACCAGGGCTTCAACGTCGATATCACGGCGTTTGAACAGATGAAGGAAAAACTCAGCCGGACGGAACGGCTTGCCACCTTGGGACAGGTGGCAGCCGGCATCGCGCATGAGATTCGCAATCCCCTCGTCGGCATCGGCTCCACGACGTCGTTGCTCATGGAAGACTTTCCGCCCGAAGACGTCAAACGGCAGGACCTGCACACGATCCTCAAAGAAACCCGGCGGCTGGACCGGATCGTGACGCAGATTGTCGAATACGCCAGACCGCGCGACATCGTCCCGGGCTCGTTCGACATGGCCGCGTTGGTTGAAGAAACCCTGGACCTCGTCCGACACTCCGCCGGCCAGAAACGTTTGAACCTGACCGTGGCGTTTCCCCCGGATCTCCCTGCACTCGAAGCCGACCGTGACCAGATCAAGCAGGTTGTGCTCAACGCGATTCAAAATTCCGTCGAAGCCTTGGCAGAGCACGGAGACATTCGGATCGAAGCGCTGGAGGAACTACGGGACGGCCACAGAGGGCTGCTGACCACCATACGGGACAATGGGAAAGGCATCAGCCCTGCGGATCTTCCCAGAATTTTCGATCCCTTTTTCACGATGGGAAAACGGCGCGGCACCGGGTTGGGTTTAGCCATCTGCCGCAATATCATTGAAGCTCATGGGGGAAACATCAAGGCCGACAGCCAGGTGGGCGTCGGCACCGTCATCGCCATCTGGCTTCCGTTAACCCTTCAACCACAACCCGCAATGTTGGTCTGATATGCACGCATCCATTTTTGTCACGGACGATGACGAAGTCGTTCGCGCATCGATTACCCGCCGGCTCGCTCGCAGCGGGCATGACGTGCGCAGCTTCGACTCCGGAGAAGCACTACTTGAAGAGTTGGACCACGACGTTCCCGACATCATCCTGCTCGACCTGAAAATGTCGGGGATGACCGGCATCGAAACCCTCAAGCATATTCGGCCCAAGGCCCCGCAAACGCTGGTCATCCTGTTGACGGCCTACGGGACCATTGAAGACGCCGTGGAAGCCATGCGCTTAGGGGCGTATGACTTTTTGATCAAGAGCGTTGACCTGTCCGGTGTCGGTCCGGTCGTCGAACGCGCGCTCGACTATCTGACCCTCCGTCGCCGGGTCAGTTTTGAAAACCAGGGCAGTGCCGGGCGCTATGCGCTCAAGGATCTCATCGCCGACAGCCCCGGCATGCGGGAACTGGTGGTGCAAGTCCAGGAATTGAGCGAAAACGCGAAGACCACCGTGCTACTCCAAGGCGAAACCGGAACGGGCAAAGAATTCATCGCCCGGGTCCTGCACCACAATGGGCCCCGAGGGGAGGCGCCTTTTGTCGGTGTGAATTGCACGGCCATTCCGCAGGAACTCTTTGAAAGCGAACTGTTCGGGTACGAACGCGGGGCGTTTACCGGCGCCGCCCGGCGCAAACCGGGGCTCTGTGAACAGGCCGAAGGCGGCACGCTGTTTCTGGATGAAATCGGTGACCTGAATCCATCCATGCAAGCCAAGCTGCTTCGCGTCCTTCAGGAACGCTCCTTTAAACGGCTGGGAGGCCAGGACGATATTACCGTGGATTTCAGGCTGATTGCCGCGACCAACCGGGATTTGAAAAAAGAAGTGAGCCAGGGCACGTTTCGAGAGGATCTGTTTTTTCGGCTCAACGTCGTGTCGTTGGAACTTCCGCCCCTTCGACAACGCGTTGAAGACATCTATCCTCTGAGCCTGCGCTGCCTGGTGCACCATAGCCGGGACATCAACAAGGACATCGGCGAGATCAACCCGGAAGCCCGGGCACTGCTTGAGCGCTACGCGTACCCGGGAAACATTCGGGAGCTGGAGAACATCGTCGAACGAGCCGTGATCTTTTGCCGTGGGAAAACGTTGACGCCCGGAGACTTGCCCCGGGAACTTCATGAAGAAACCAAACCAGTCGTTTCATCCACAATCAGTACCGACGAACCGGTGCTCAAGTTGGAGATGGTATTGGGAAGGCAAACCTTGGCGGAAACCGAGTCCGCGATTATTGAGGAAGTCATGAAACTCTGCGGGCAGAATAAGAGTCTGGCCGCTCAAAAATTAGGCCTCACCCGGTTTGCGCTGGACCGGCGCCTGAAAAAGATTGCCGATGAGTTTGAATAGCCCGTCCGGCAACGCCGTTGCACTCCGACCCGGTCGATCACATGGTCTCCCCGTCCAATACCTATCAACTTGCCGGACTGGATGACCTGGGCCGAGGCTTCAACCGGCAGGTCGAAATGAAGATCCTGGATGGAACGTTTCAGGCTGTCTTCCGGTATGAACGCTTCCTGCTGGAGACCGAACCGCAAGTCACTGAAAAGGCCGCCATCGCCATGCTCATCAATCAATTACAGAACCGGGGCTACACCCAACTGCGCAGCCGCCTCCAATTTCGAGAAACAGCCTATTTGGGCAGCCAGGAATTGTGGGAGGAACACCTCGACCCCGAGCCCGAGGGCATCCTCACTCGATTGCTGCAAACCATCCGAAGCACATTTCGCGAAGGCTAGGCACGCCCTACGCAGACCGCCGGTGCGGCGTGCAGGAGGACAGGGCTCAGGTTTTGCTTAAATGACTGATGCGATCCAACACCTTCCTGCGGGTACCGTGGTAGGCTTTCCGGCCTTCGGTCAGGGCCAGAAACGTCCGGTAATACCTGACGGCGACGAGCCGGTTTCCCTCCACGTCGAGAGCATACGCCAAGTTCAATTGCACCTCGGGAAGCTTCGGAGCCAACAATTCCGCTTGCCTGAGGGCATCCAATGCTTCGCCGAATCGGCCCTGCTGCTGACTCACCAAAGCACGTTGTACCCACAGTTGCGGCACCGTGGCATCACGTGCGAGCCCTTCCACCAACGACGCCAGGGCTTTCTCCCATTGACCTAATCCCAATTGCGCCGTGCCCAACCAAAACCAGGGCTCCCAACGTTCAGGCGGCTGCACGAACAGGGATTGCAGGACAGTCACGGCCCGCGCGTATTGCCGTTTCTTTATGAAAATTTGCGCACGCACCAGTGTGACTTGAAGCGGGGTGGCATTTCGAAGAAAAGAGGAACCCCGGTTTTTCCGTTGATTGGAAGATACCGAATCGGCGTTGCGCGTCGGTGCCGCCGTTGCCCGCAAACCCGGAGAGGAGCGCGGCTTCGGGGTCGAGACGCTCTTGGCAACCGTCGGCTGTGCCGATGGATCGATTGCTGTGGCTGAAACTGCCTCCGTCGGCTTGGGGTCCTCGTTCGCCTTTGCCACTGTCGGGGTGAAAGATTCTTCCCTTTGTTCAGGAATCGCCTCGACGATCTGAGACGGAACGTGTTGCACGGAATTCCATTCCTTCACCGTTTCCTGCTCTGGGGGAACCTTGTCCGGAGCCGCAATCAGCGGGAGTCCCCATAGGTAGGCCGCAAGCCCAACAACTCCCAGTCCGACCGCTATAGACGGCAGATGATTGCGCAGAGCCCGGGCCGAGAAGTGAAGAAAAGGAAAAACGGGGTCCGGGGAATCGGCGGCTTCCACACTGTCCGATGTCGCGGAAGTCCGGGGCTGCCCGGGGCGCCGCGCCCGTTCAGCCTGCAACCGGTTCAGCGCTTCCGTGATAATACTCATTGTCCGACTCTGATTGTTGCACCGACCCGTTCGCTTCGCTTCCTTCGGCTACGCTCCGTTACGCTCAGGACAGGCAGGGCAGGCTCCTTGATTCTTCGCCCCCGGCTCAGGGCAGGCCGGTGATTTCCCGGCGCGCACGGAGTACCATGCCGAGACTCACCTCAAACCGGTGACTGGCGAACGCCGCAAGCAGAGCACGATGACACAACTGGTTTATCCGTCGCGGCACTCCCCCGCTCAGGTAATGAGTGAGTATCATGGCGCCTGGAGGAAATCGGAACCGGGTGCCCGGGCCCGTGACCAGCAGGCGATGGCGGATATACGCCATGGTTTCCCGGCAATTGAACGGCTTCAATCTGAATCGAGTGCTGATGCGTTGAGACAGGGGGCGAAGCGCATGTCGGGATAACGTCCGCTCAAGTTCGGGCTGTCCTACGAATACCAGGCACATGAGTTTTTCTTTTTCGGTATCCAGGTTGGACAACAGCCTGAGTCCTTCCAGCACTTTCCCGCTCAACCGATGCGCTTCGTCAACCAAGACAGCCACCCGTTCCCCATTCCCGGCCAACTCGAGTAACACGTGGGACAACGTCCGTTGCAGGGCGCCGATGCTGCGATCTTGGTGGACCTGCCCGGTGAGGTCCTGGTAGATTGAACCCAGCAGATCCGCGTACGATTGATCGGGGTTCAAGAGGTAGGCAAAACGTACGCCTTTCGGAGGATGCCGCAACAGGTACCGGCACACCAGCGTTTTCCCGACCCCGACTTCACCGGTCAACATCGTCAACTCGCCACTGGCAACCCCGAATTGCAAATGCTCCAAGGCGTGCAGGTGCTGCTGCGATGGGAAAAAATAATCGGTATCCGGCGTCACCTGAAACGGGGCTTCGGTGAAGCCCAGTTCTTCATAGCATACGTTCAGATCGCGTCCGTCCATCACGTCACGCGCAGAATACGGGGCATGAGGAAGATGACGAGTTCGGTATTTCTCTCGGCCTGATAGGTGCCGCTGAAGAACGAACCCAGCACGGGAAGATCGCCCAGGAACGGCACCGCGCGTTCGGTGTTCGTGAGTTGCTCCTGGATCAGTCCGCCGATCATCACCAGTTGTCCGTCACGGATACGGACCAGCCCTCCGGACTGTTTCACCTCCAACACAGGCGCCGTGGATCCATTCCGTGACTCCACGGTATCGGTCAAACGGGTGATAATGGGCGACACGTCCATCATGATCCACCCGTCCCGGGAAATTTGAGGAGTCACGGAAAGGACTAGCCCCGAAGTCACGGTCCGCACTTGTTCCGTCACAATGTTCCCGGCCCCCGCCGTCCCTTGCGTGGTGGTCGAGGTAAAAAAGGATTGATCCGTCCCGACCTTGATCAGCGCCGGTTGATTATTCAGCGTCAGAATCCGGGGTTGCGACACCACCTGCACGTCACCCTGCTCCTGCAAGGCTTGAATCACGCCCTCAAAGTCACCGTCATTGAAACTGAAGGCCGCGGTCGCCGCGCGAGAGAGAAAGCCGCCGGCCGGCGCCGTAATGATGTTCGCCAGCTTGAAACTGCCCTTGGGAGTCCTGAGAGCAATCCGGCTCCAATCCACACCCAGGCTGTACTCGTCCCGCAACGCGATTTCATAAATCCTGGCTTGGATCTCAACCTGGCGATACAGTGAGTTGCGCACGTTGACCAGAAACGTCGCCACCTCTTCGACCCGCCGGTGCAGATCCGTGACTTGAATGGTGCCGGACAACCGATTGACCACGAAGCGTCCTTCGGGCGAGAGGAGCGCACCGATCTGAGCTTCAATTTCCTCCCAAAACTTAATGTCATCCTGTTGGCTCAAGATCACTTCACCCGCGTCCTGCCCGCCGCTTCTGCCGGACCCGGACGTGACTTGCGCTTTATTGCGTCCCTCTCCGGAACGTTCCAGGCGAATGTAATCCAGCGTGAAAATACGTGTCTTCAGCCGGCGTACGACGATCAATTCTCCATCATTTTCCCAATAGTACCCCTGCATATCCAGCAGCGCGGCCATGGCTTTTTCGAGAGCCAAACCCTGAAAGTCCACCGTCACCACGCCTTCGATCCCCGGCTCCACGACAATGTTGAGCGCATTCGCTCGTGAAAACAGACGTAAGGCATCGAGTAACGGCATTTCCCGTGCCCGAAAACTGAACACCCGGGCTGGCTCGCCGTCGGTGAAAGATGGGCTTGAAGGGGTTCCAAGGACCATCCGATCTTCGAGAGAAAACGGGGCCCGGCTTGGTTCCGGACTTTCCCTGACGGCCGTTTCCGTAGAACCAGCATCGTGCGGAATATCCGCTTGCCGAGGGAATTCACTCTGAAGAGGCCTCGTTGACTGAGCAGGAACCGTCGTACAACTCGCCGACATGGCGAGCAGGAGAACGCTCAGCACGACGATCCCCGGGCGCCGCACCCGCACTCGTCGCCGGTCACAGGACCCATGAAGCTCGTTCCTCAGTACGTTGATAACCGGAATTTGCATGATTCTTGAAATTCCATGACGTTCTCAGATTGCAAACCAAGACGCCCGCAATTATATCAATTGATCTAATACACTCCTAATTGACCTGTTTGTCAACCTGTCTGCCGCTGACACCACATCAGATCGGAGGAGTGTCGGAGGGATGGGGCCCCACGGAAGGGCTCCGTACAGGCAGCCTAACCATAGTCCGGGAGACACTCGCCGGCATAAACCGGAGGGGCTCGCCGCAACTATTCTGCTGATTTGAAGATTTCGTCAGGAACGACGGCGTGAAGGATGAGCGTTCTGATAGGCATGCCCGACGTACCCAATAAGGCCCAAGCTCATGACAAAGACGACGACCCCCATTGCCATGGCACCCCAGTCAGGGCTCGGTTGCATCGCGACAAAGTGTTTCGTCAACCAGGATTGGCGAACCGCGTCCCGGACCACGACCATCAGGCACACGGTGACCAGTAAGCTCACAATACCGGCCAAAGCCATTCCCCGCACGTGGGGAATCATCAATGCCGCATTCAATAGCACCAGACTGAGCAATCCAAAGGTGAGTCCCACGAAAAACGCAAGAGAACCCAGGTTCTGGCCGCTTATGAGGTCGGCCCGAACCTCATCCGGTAGAGACAACAGGAGCCACGGGCCAACCACAATTTGAGGCAACGTGCCCGCCAAGGCCCATGCCACCCCATACTTGGTGACCCAGGTCGCATCGCCTTCTGTCGGTCCATCTCCCGCAGAGTCCCGACGTCTAAAGCCTGAGCCCAGGTACAACCCATAGCACACCAGAAAGATTCCCGTGCCTGCCACGGCTGCCAGGACCATATGTCCATACCGCGGGAACAGGGAGGGAAGGGAGATCATTCCACGCAACCCGCTCGCTTGAATGTCTTTCCAGTGCTCCGGATCCAACATCAGGATGCCGACCATCACAAAGATCCCTGTCACCGCCCAAAAGAGAACGACGTTGACACTTCCAATTGCGAGATGGAAGACGGGACGGCGACCAACTCTCCAATGTTTATAGACAGACAACCCATAGCACCCGAGAAGGACGGCACCAAGGACCGCGATCCACGTCTTGCCGACAAGGAGCATCGAGGGATAGAACACGGGGCCGTATGCCGCCTGGACAAACAGGAGGGATGCCGCGCCTGACACCACGGCGAAAACCAGAAACGAAGGCAACAATTTGGCCAACGCGGCACCTAATCGTCGGTAGCGTCCGCGACCAGTCCCAAATCCAAGCCAATCAGTCACCACCAGAATCAGGGTGCCACCGACAACGAGGTTCATGAATAGGGCATGCAGTAAGAAACCGATCAACAGGAATCCATGCAAGATGGAATTCAAGGCTCAGGAAGCGCCTCCATGTTGGGGTTTGATCTCATGGGTCGTGAGTTGATCCGGAGCAAATGTCGAGGGGTGCCTGGACGTGCCCGCGAATCAGCGACATCCAGGCATCCTGCCTCATTTCCTTCAATTCTTACTGTATGGGGGCCAACCTCGTTCGCCGTCATGAATGACACCGTTCCGTACAGAGCGGAGATTCATGCATCGATCCTCTTGAGCTATTTCACGTCCACGGTCATGATGACGAATGCCTTGTTCAGTTGGCTGCCCTGATGAGGTTCCACATAGGTCCCATCATAGTAATACCATTGGAGGGGCTCCATCTTCCCCAATTCACCGGGGTGACGAGGAAGTTTCTTGATATCCAGGCCGCTTTCGATAAACTGGGCAGGATTGAGGTAATACACGACGTCCTCATGGGTTTGTTCGGGGGTTTGCGAAAAGTGGATCATATTGTGTTTGGTCACCGTCTCCAGCATACACATTTCGCCACTGGCCTTGGTGGCATCAATGGGCACCATCTTCGACCCGGGAGCAATCATGTTCGCAATCGCGTTAATCTCCTTACGGGCTTTTCCTTCCAACTTCAACACAGGTGCAAAGGCTTCGTTGACGTCATTCTTTGCAGCGTCGGCACGAACAACAGATGGTGCGACTGCCAACGTTGAGGCACAGACGCCAAGGATTCCGATTAAGAGCGACATGGATCTCCAATACTTCCTCATGCTTGCCGCCATAGAAATAGATTGGTGCTTTTTGTCTTTCATGGTTGATGCTCCTCTGTTATAGGTTCATGACTAAGCTCTGCCGAGGTTCCGAATTTTGTGAGGATGAAGTTGCCGTTGAGCGGCTCCCAAGGAGGTGAGGACCCTAGGCTAACAAGGTCACACGGTACGCGTCAATCACGACCCGGTCCACCTTTCCCGTCACCTCCGGTCAGGAGTTCGGGCTTCATGTCGAACATGGCCTGGACGACCATTCATGCCAAGAAGCTACATTCCGCCAAAGGCGCGAACGTACGACAGAACGTCCCAGGCCTCTTTCAATCTGAGCAGGTGGGAGAGGGGACGGCTGTCATAGATCGAAGGCTGCAGCCGCCCCTCTTGTTCTATTCCACCAACGTCCTGACGTAGTGAATCATTTGCCAGATCTGATTGTCCGGCACGTTGGAAAAGGCCATCATGCCGGTGCCTTTGGAGCCGTTTTTGATGATCCAGAACATCTGTCCGTCGGAAATATCCTTCATGGTTTCCCCGCACGTGAAGTTTCGTGGCGGCGGATTCAGGGCGGCTCCCATCGGTCCCTGTCCGTCACCCTTGGCTCCATGGCAGTTGAAGCACGCCAGGGGTTGAGCCGTTCGTTGGAACAGCGTTTCACCGGCCTTGATGCTGGACGCATTGGCAGGTAAGGGATTCGTCATGTTCCTGAACTTTCCCGGAGCTCGCTTGGTTTTGCGTGGCTGTGGGCATACCCCTGATGGACCGCCCCCCGTTGTGGCAGCTTCCATTTCCGGCACACCCTTAAACGTCGCCTTCAGATACGCCATGACGTCCGCCACCCCTTGTTGGCCGATCGTGAGACCCCAATACGGCATGGTGGTCGACTTTCCCACGCTTCGCCCGCCGTGATAGATCACGTTGTAGAGGTATTCCACCGGCAGCTTATCAAAGGCCATCCTCGCATGGACCGCGGGTTTGGGATTCAAGCCCGACGCCGCCGGGCCGTCCCCTTCTCCCGTGGCGCCGTGACATTGCGAACAGTATTCTTTATACACGACTTTTCCCCGTTCCACGCTGGCCTTCGCAAACTCCGGGCTGGTCCATGGCTCGTGATAGCTGAAGTCCGGAACGCCCAGAGTCATCACATATCCGACAAGCGCCCGGACGCCGAATTCCGTGGCGTCGCCTACGAATTCTCCGCTATGAGGCGCGAAGTCTTGAGGATTGAGCGTAAACCGGTAGAGCCAGTAAGGGTTATAGCGTTTCCCGGCCGCTGCCAAATCGGCACTTTGGGGACCACCGACCAATTGGCCGTTTTCCTCTATGGTATGGCAGCCGATGCAGGCATGTTCCTTGAAAGCCAGGGAGCCGAACTCCGCTTCTTTTTTCGTGACCCTTGAAAGATCGAACGCGCCGACCTGCACGCGCGGGTCAACGTACTGTTTTTCCAAGTACGTCGCGACCGCCTCGGCTTGATCTTCGGGAAGGCTCACGTGCGCATCCGGTTTCCGCCCCTGATCCCATCGATAGCTCTTGGCATACAACCGTTGTTCTTTTCCGGTGAGAAACCCGACCAGCCAGTTGTGCTGGTATTTGCTCCCGGCCCACATCAAATCCGGGGCTTTCAAATTGAACCGGCTTTCCGGTTCGCCTTGGAATTTGTGGCAGGTCGAGCACACGTTCCGCACCGTGGTTTCGGCCTGTCCTGCGTCGGCGGCCCAAAGCAGAGAGGATGTCAACAGAGTCACGCAGGCTCCGATGATTGCAACCCAGCCTGTCGTTTCCAACGTTATCGCTAAAGACCGGAACTTCTGTTTCATGACGACACCTCCTTCTGCAACCATGCAGGCCAACGGGTTACGTTCCGCCAAAGGCACGCACGTACAGGAGCACGTCCCAGGCTTCTTCTTCCGTCAACACGAGCGGAATGAACGAGGCCATATCCGTGCCCGGGCTCCCGTTTTTCAAAATCCAGAACAGTTCGCCATCGGTCCGCGCGGCCTGCCACGCTTTATCCGTGAAATTTCTCGGGAGCTTTCCTCGCAGGCCCGGAATATTTCCCAAGCCTTTGCCGTCCTTCCCATGACACGTCACACAAAAGGCTTTGCCGTGAAAGATTGCTTTGCCTCGTTCGAGACGTTCGGGCGTACCGGGCAAAGGGTTCCGCCACGTTTTGGCTTCTTCGATTTGATCGGGCGGCACCCGCGGCTTGAGAACCGCAGGATCAGCTCCCAAGACCACCGAACCTCCCAGCAAGAACATGGCGAAGACGCAGGTCGCCCCTCGTTCGCTCGTCAACACCATCAGACGTCTCCTTTTCGTGAAGAAAAAACGGTGGGAACAAGGACCGGTGCGGGAAATCAGACGTTCCCGCACCGGCACGACACTACTCGGTCCGGAATTTATGACCGACCGAATTCGGAATCGTCACCGTTCCATCAGGCACTTTTTGGCCCGGTTGCCAGAGGTGATAAATGACGCCGTCGGTTTGCGAGGCGACGGCGGCAATTTCCGCCACCTTGTTTTTATCTTCAATGTCCAGAATGAGCACGCGACCGGTGGCGATTTCCACTTCATGGTCGTGGAAATTCCTGTTCCATTTGATGAGCGGGACTTCCTTGCGGGCCAGGTCCTTGGCCACGAAGTATTCCACTCCCACCAACGGCGCTTTGGTGTCGGTGGACTGAAAGAGCAGGCATTGGAGGATTTCATCGGATATGCCCTTGCAATAGTGATGGAAAGGACCACCAATCTGTCCATCGGCCATCATGTGGGGGGCCTGGACGTGCAGGCCGAAGCCATCCGCCGGGCCACCTTCGCTCATGGCCGACGTGACCATCAATCCGATACAGAAGACACTGAGCAGCACAATGAAACTCATGGAACGAATCAAACTCACCATTACCCACCTCCTTACGGTTGAATAAAGACATCTTCCTGCCTCACGGTAATAAAACTATTTTTCCCGTTGGCGCAATATACCATAAAATCCTGACCCTTGTTGCATTCACCCGAAGCGATCCTGTAATCGTCTGTCGCGTCCCCATCCTATGGTTTCCTTTTCGATCACATTCATATCTTAACTTAAATATAGCAAAGGCTATGCCAAATTTTCATCTGACAAAGGAAATAATTTTTCTCAATATTTCAATGAGTTATGACTTGAGTGCAGGCCGAAGACAACGAGGAGGTGAGACGTTAACACAAAAGCGTTAACTTGCTAAGTTAGCATGTTAACGGTATGGGGAGGATGTTCCAGATACGCCGAATTTTTGCAGTTTTTTCCAGAGCGTGACCCGGCTATACCCTAATAATTTGGCAGCCTTGGTTTTACTTCCCTGAGTTTGTCGAAGGGCCTCAAGTATCCGATCCCGTTCGGCCTGTTGCTCAGGGGTCAGAGGATCTGTGCTTACCGCATTTGATGCATGCGACGCGGCCGTACGAATCTCCAGAGGGAGGTCGAGTACGGTCACACAGTCCCCCTCCGCCGTCACAAAAGCATGTTCAATGGCATTTCGCAATTCCCGAATGTTGCCCGGCCATGAATACTTCACCATCTGCTGCATGCCATCCTGCGAAATTTCGTTGATGGCACGGCCGTATACTTTCGACCCTTCGGCGAGAAAGTGCCTAACCAACAAGGGCAGGTCTTCGCGACGCTCCCTCAGCGCCGGGATGGTGATTTCAAAGACCCGAATGCGATAAAAAAAATCTTCCCGTACCGCCCCCGTGGTCAACAAGTGCTTTAAATCCTTGTTCGTCGCCGTTACGAGTCGCACGTCGACTTTGATGTGTTTTTCATCACCAACGCGCCGAATTTCGCTCTCCTGCAATACGCGAAGCAGTTTGAGCTGGAGTAACGGACTCGTATCGCCGATTTCATCCAAAAAGAGGGTGCCTCCCTCGGCCGCCTGGAACACGCCCACCTTGTCGCGAATCGCCCCCGTAAAGGCCCCCTTCACGTGACCGAATAACTCGCTTTCGATCAAGGTCTCCGGAATGGCTGAACAATTGATGGCAAAAAATGGCTTGTCCTTTCTGGCACTGAGGGCATGGATAGCCCGGGCCGCCAATTCCTTCCCCGTGCCCGACTCCCCGGTCAGCAAGACGGGTACGTCTCCTTGCGCGGCCAGTCGCAGGCGTCGAAAGACGTCCTGCATGGCGACACTGCGTCCGACCATTTGCTGAAACGACTCCCTGGACCCAACCTGCTCTTCCAATACCCGAATTTTTTCTTTGGCGAAAATAAAGGAGGTGAGGTCCGTAAACGTTCCCACGGCTCCCACAACTGCACCGCGTTCATCCCGCAACACGGACACGTTTCCATAGATATAGAGTTCTTTGCCGGCCTTCGACCATACCTTACATTCCTGATTGCAGATTCCCCACGGATAGGGCGTCGGGTTCTCCAAAAACTCGGTGAGCTTGCTGAACCCTTTGCAGTTCGGTCCCTCAAGAATATGGCAGGATTTTCCGATCACTTCATCGCTGGAATAGCCGGTAATCCTGGCAGCGCCCGTACTCCACGCCACGATATGACCGCGCGCATTCACGGTAAACACGCCATCGCCCATGGCGTCGACCATCGTACCGAGGACCTGCGGATTTTTGCGAAAATCGAGTTGGAAGTCTTCTTTTGGAATGGACAAGGCCAAAACCCGTCAAACCGTACGCACGCGTCTAGGCTGTCTTTGCCGCCTTGCGCGACCAGTTATTCCGTCCGGGTCGAGACTTCACACCGATCCTTCCGGTCCCGAGGCGGAGACGAAAAGCCAAACGAAAACAGCCTTGAAAGGACAAAGAATCGTGAGGCGAGACTGTTCGGCAGCAGGCGAGAACCAGCCACTTCAACAAGATGAACGGCTGAATTCTCGCCCGGACATGCTCGCTTAAGAATTCACCGTCATCAACGAGTGAAACTTCGGATCCGTGTCCACGAACCCTTTCAAGGTATCGTTTAGCAGGAGAAAGGCCCAAGACTGGGGCGTGGCTCCCGGAATCTGCCGATACCAGCGTCGTGCTTCCTTCAAGAGTGCGAACATCGCCTCATCGTCACGCTTGGGGCGAAATACCAAACTGTATGCTTTGGCATAGGCTGCGGAGAATTTGATCAGGGGATCTGACGACAACGTAAAGGCCTCATCGGCTTCTTTGTACCCCTGGATGATATCCGGGTCGTCAAAGAAACGATTCCACGCGACCTTGCTGATTCGTGACCAGGCAATGGCCATCAAGATCCTGGCACGCATGTTCGGTTGATCCGTGGGCAATTCGGAAAGCAACTGCTGAGGGGCCATGATGGCTGACACCTGGTCGTTTGTCCAGCGATAGGCCATCGTCAGTTTCAAGCGCGTTTCAAAATCTCCGGGTTGTAAATCCACCAAGGTTTCCATCGCGGGAATCAAGCGATACAGATAATCGGCCGGGGTCGGCTCGGTTTTGCCGCCCATTTCCATCTCAAGGGATATATCCATCCGGTCCGTTGACGACTGGATTGTCCAATAGAGGGCGTTAAAGGCCTGGTACAGCGGCTCGCTCTCCAACTGAACGCCATGCGTCCGTGCTCCGAAATCCAACAGCCCGGCGTACAGTTCGGTGGCAATGGCTTGCAACCCTTCCACGTGCCAGGGGTTCACCACCAGAATCCGGTTGAGCATAGAGATCCGTTCCCGGCGCGTCGGCAATGTTTTCGCCCGTTCCAGTCCGGCCGTCAATGCCGCCTGCGCTTCTTTCGGCGTCCAATACTCCGTGGACTTCTGCTCAAACCCGCCGGGATCGACGACGAAAGGAATCGGCGTCCCCATGGCAGACGTTAACGGCATATTGAGGACGGCGGTATCAACGGGAAACCCATGCTGAAACAACCCCGACAACACGACCCACTTCACGGTCACGGCCTTGATCGGATGAATGGGTTTTTTATACGGCACGACCCAATCCTGTTGACCCGGGCCATTCGCCGCCGGTGACGTCATCGGATCAGGATAAGCCACGCGTACCCGGACCAAGGTCGTCGGCACGGCCACCATATGGTCGGAACCCGGAACCTGAAAGGACGCATGGGGAAGCGGCGCCGTATTGAGTACGTTCAATGTGAACCCTGGTGCCTCGGACATGTCACCAATCTCGGGCATCGCAAAAAAGGACGGCGCACGCTGATACGCCCGGGTCTCCGCGATCTCGAATCGCTTGAAATCCCGATAATTCACCAACTTTCCGACACTAGGCCATAACTCGTCCAACGCCAGGTCACGGCTCTGGAGCACTTCCGCGTGCGCTTGAACAAGCCGGTCCCAGCACCAGGAATACACCGGATCCGATTCAGGCAAGAACTGCTCTTTCCCCGTGGCCCCGGCTTCCACCATCTTCAGGAGACAGACAAAGTCGTTCTGGGCCACCCCGACGGAATCCCGGCCGGCCACAGCCAGGGCGTAGTTTTCGACTGCCTGCACGACCGCCTGGCTCCCGGCAGCCGAAACGGGGGCTGCGGCACGTGAATAATCAGCCGTCCCGACCCCAACCAGCCCGACTATCAGAACTCCCAGGCCGAGACCATGTATCGCGAATACCTGCGCTGGCTTTCGGTGACCTGCGCGGGTCCGTTTACCGTAGAATAAATTAACCAACCTCATGAGCACGTCTCCTCTTCAAAACCATCATCACAATGATCCGACTCCAGCCTATCTCTCAGAGATCATCAACCACGATCGTCCCGTTCATCCTATGCCCGGGCAAATCGCAAAAGAACGGAAAAGAGCCTGCTTCCTTCGACGCGAAGACCAACTCGACTTGGCCCTCTGAAGGAATCAACACACGGTGGAACCCCTCTTTGCCGAACTGGGGCGCCCCGTCACCACTCACTTGGACGTTCGTCCGAACCAGAAGATTCGCGGGAACAAACGCATGAAGTTCAACGTCTTCGTTCTTCAGGATAAAACGGACTTGTTGCCCGACGCGAAGGTTCACCACGTGCGGAATAAACCGGCGACTCTCGATGCGAACCGTCACGGTGATCTCTTCCTGACCCCGCGCCCCGGCTGACACGGACTCACCAAAGCCGATGGCTGGGCTCCACACACCGCACGCCAAGGCGACAAAAACGCCGGCGCGTTTGAATACCTGCATCGGTCTGATCGTGCTTTCCCCCGCAATCTCCAATGAATCACGTCCGCCCATAGTGTAACAAAGTCTCTGAAACCTGCACAAATGTATACCCTGCCGTCAGTGGCAAACGAGGATCGGGGGCGCGTGCCGCCTCACCCCAGCCCGGGAATCGAGGCCGGGGCTGGCGCTCACCCCCGGTGGGAGAAGGTTCAGGAAAAGGGGGAAACGGTGAACATGAATGGGAAGGGGCGTCTGCGCGAGAGGGGGGTGGCTGGTTTGAAATCGCAGTATCTCGCGTGTTAGAAGGACTAATCGACGATTCCACAAAGCGGATGGTCCCATGATTAAACTGATTCGTGAAGGTTCGACGAAACACCCATGGCTCTTGAAGATCATTATGTTGGTGATCGCGGTCACCTTTACCATCGGGATGGGGTGGTTCGGGTATGAAACCTCGCAACAACCCAACGTGGTGGCCACGGTCGGGGCGTATCAGGTGGAACTGGGTGAATTCCGCGAAGCATTTAACAGGATCGAGGCCTTTTATAGGAATCAGCCCGAGCAGGAAGTCCCCGACCGCAAAGTGCTCAAGCAGAACGTCATGACCTCTTTGGTCGAGCGGAAACTGTGGCTTGTGGCTGCCGACGATCTCAATCTGGACGTGCATCCGGACGAACTGCGGGACAGCATCCTCAAGCGCCAGGAATTTCAAAAGGATGGGGTATTCGACCCGGGGGTCTATCACCGCCTCCTGGAGCTCAACCGGATTTCTCCGGCGAAGTTTGAAGAAGGCCTGATGAAAGACCTTCGCAGGCAAAAAGTTCAGCTCTTGGTTCAGGACGTGGCAACCCTCAATCCGGTGGATGAGGAACTCGTCAAGGAACTCGCCGCAGGGCAAACCGCGGGGCTGGAAGACCAACAAGAGATCGAAAAGATCAATGCCCGCATCCGGCTTCAACTCCTGATCCAAAAGAAACAGCAAGCCCTCGAAGCCTTCCAACAAGCCCTGCGGGCTTCCTCCGCCGTCGAAATCCGGCAGGAATTCCTCTAGATCCTTCGCGATTCCCCAATCTTTCTTCCCCTGAACGGATCAAAACGGCAGCACCGCCGATTCTTCAAAAACCGGAGGGGGCGCCGATACCGTCCTACTCCAGCGGATTTCGGACATCCAAAAAGTCAAATTTCCTGAAGTCTCTATCCATGGTGTACAGTTTGAGGATGTCATGTTGCCGAAGAAGAGCCGCCAAATGCGAATCGGGAACCAAATTTCCTCGTACGGGAAAGTCCCGCGTGACTTCTCGATAGATTTCAAAAAATCCATCCGCTTCGGACAATGGTCTCACATGAGGTAACCGTAAGAGGGCCTGGACATTTCTGTGGGGTCAAAGGGTGAGAGAAGATCAGAGGGTGAGTCGCCACCCGGAGATACGCCATCAACGTCGGCCAAGCCACGTACCATGGCTCAGAATGGATGGTACAGCTTTGAAGGAACTCCAAGGCTGAGGAATGATGAGAACTGGCCCGATCCGATGCATACAAAAAGATATTCACATCGACCGAATAACTCACTTCACGTTCTCATCAAGCAGGGCATAAAGGGCCTCTTTGTCGGAAAAATCAATGCGGGCCTTCATAGAACGAGACACCCAATGCAGTTTGGCTACTCGCGGGGTCTTTCTCCTTTGAAAGAGAGCTTCCGCCAGCAGTTGAGACATAATTTGTCCCAATGATCGGTTCTCTCTCTTTTGAAGGCTTTTGAGTTCCTTCAACAGAGGCCCATCAATGTCAACGGTCGTTCTCGGCATGATGTCATGATGATAAGAGAGAACGCATCTGATGTCAACGCTGTTTCAATGGGGGCAGCCTTAGCTTTCTTCATCATCGTAGCAGCGCCAGCGTTTGTCAGTTGCGAGTAGAGCGATTTTTCGGCTGCAACGCGTCCATAAATTTGAACACCCATTTGGTCTTTCGAATTTCCTCGACAAAATCAAGGCTCTCCGCCAAGGTATAGGCGTTCCTTTCGCTGGCATGGGCGACTCGATTGCGATCGTTACGTACAACCTTCAGTCTTGCAAGCGTATCCCGAGAAGTAAGAAATTCTCTATTGCGCTTAGGGGCTAATATGCAGCTTAGACCAACGTTGGGTCCTGCTTTTTCAAACACTGTGATAATTTGCCCTAAACCACATATCTGGTTACGACGTGGGGCATCGTCACCAAGCAATTTTTCGATCTGATGCCGGTTGGGCTGAAATACCTGATAATGAAATTCCGACTCTATCGACAGCGCCCAGCGTAGAGGAACTGACCAAGGATTGATTTTTATCCAATGCTTGTCGCTCCACAACTCCGCCCCTACGACAAACTTCTTAGTTCTATTATGGAGATCGTCAAATAATGAGCCGTATTCATGTCTCAGTCTGTTCTGCGCCGCATCCAAGTCTGTTTGAAATCTTGGGTTAATAGCGGCACGACTCAGTTCATCTCTCCAGGAGATGGCTTCCGCAGACCCCACGAGAGATACATAGTCATCATTGTAATAATCTTCGATAAGTTCGCAAAAATGTCTCGCTCGCTCAGGTTGTTTTAGGCGATAGTAGTAGAGAGAAACGAGACTGCCCAGCCAGATTTCGAGCAAACTTCTCTCGCTCGAATCAAACCTCTGATCGAAATGATCACACCCAAGCTCACCGCGACGAACAAGAGTATATAAATGTTCATAGACAGCAATGGCATGAGCGTACATCTCACGTTCCTCGTACCATCCAGCCACGCCCTCACTCAGGATTAATTCGTCGAATGTAGTGTCAGCTTCGTTCAGGAACGTCGTCCATGCTGTTTTCAACTTACGTTCATCGTCAACCTCAAGCTCACTATGCGTAAAAGAAAGTCGCTCGATAAGATGATCGTAGTGATTGCCAAACGGGACCTCGCAGAAGAGATCGAATCCTTTGCCTATGAGGTTCAGGATTTCCCCGTCGGTTGGTGCCATAGGCCCGGATTGAGGCCTCGATATAATATCGAGGCGTTGCGTCTCCCATTCTTCTATTTCACGCTGCATTTCGCGCTGGCTTTCGGGATCGTTCACAACTTCTTCCATGAATTCGTCAGTTTCGCTAAAGATATCATCAGCCATAGACTCTCCTTCCCAAAATTAAAGCATAATATAGCCCTTTTCCCTCTATCGTAAGGGAATTATATATGTGTTTGCCCACGCAAAACATGAGAGCCTTTGACGGCTCTTCCTGTCTTTTTCTACGTTTGTGTCGAACAAGCAACTGAACCATCACACACACCAGGAGCAATAAAACCATGAAGACCATTTTGTTCAAGAGCTTCTTTGTCGTTATCGTTCTGCTGGGAAGCATGCCGATGGCCTCGTTTGCCGAGACGTTGCCCGAGGCCATAACCGAACTCGACAAAGCCAAAGCTACACAGGGAAGAGTGTCGGCAGTCGCGTCTGCGGAGACCTTGTCCAGAGTCATCGATGAAGCCTTGGTTGTACACCGAGCGACGCTTGAAGCGCTCTCTGTATATAAAGCCGCCATCAACGAAGTCAATGCCCGATCTGAAGAGGCCAAAACCCAAAAAGAAATGGATGCCTGGGCCAAGTCACGCGCCGCTCGTGCAGCGGCTGCCTTTGATGAAGCTATCGCCCACGTCAAGGCAGGCCAAGGTCACAAGAAACGAGCCGCTCATTGCAAGGCTATTTGGCAATCGGATGATCCGGTAGAAGTCGTCGAATGTTTGGAAACTCTGGACGATATTGTGAAGGCCTGTACTTGGACAATCAGACATAGCCTCGAATGGATCAAAGAGGCAGGGATATCATGGAACATTGGGGAAACGCGCCTGGAAAGCTATGCAGGCGAACGACGATTAGTAAAACAAGGAATCCTTCTTAATCCAAGCCGAAGTGATTCTTGGGATAAATACAAAGAATTGGTCGATGCTCGGACTTATAACGATTTGTTGCTCAAATTCATCAATGAAAAAACGGCTGTTGATGATACGCTATGCGTGAAGGAGACCATCACCGGCTATTCCAGGTTCGTGGCCTCTATGTTAAACCAAGACCGCTACACCGGCTTGGTAGAACGATGTGCCAAAAATAATAAAGAAGCGAGGTGGCTTGGGTATCGGAAGATCTGGCCGTGCGTCAAACGATACCGTGAGATGATAGGTGAACCCGTTGAAACCGACCCAAACGAATGATGTAGAAAACCATCCGAAGCTGAAAGCATGAACCGATGCAAGCGTTTGATCAGGATAGATGATTCCCTTTAAGCCTGCGTGTTGTGGTTCAGAGAATCGTCAGGGAGAGCGCCTTTTGAGGCGCTTTTCATATTGGGCAGCGTACAGGTCGATAAGCCTGCGGATCATCGCCTGATACGAAGTCCGGCGTTTCCCGGCCTCTTTTTTAAAGAAATCCACACTCGATTTGCTCAAAGACATCGTGACCTTGACTTGGTCCCGGCGAAGCACCAACTCGTCCGGCGGTGGGAGAAAATCTTCAATCACGCTCAATCGGCCAAGAGGCTCATCCGTATATTTGGTTTTGTTCTTCAAAAATCCTTTTGCCCCTCCTCCAGTATACTGCACATCACACGTCAACTCGACTCAATTGTTGCGTGATATATTTCGCTCTGTTTTCGCAAAGCAACAATTGCTCAGGCTTCGGATATACATCGTGATTGTGTCTTTTAATATTCGCCTCAAAATTGAACGCCAATGCTTCAACAATCGATTTTCTGTTTTCAATCTTTCCGCCGGAGTGATAGAAATGATCCCGGGTGACGATATTAAATTTACTCCATAATGAATCTATATATGGGTTGTGACGATAATCATTATGATGCCACGTGGAGAGAATAAACCGAGCCGGCGAAGCTGACAGAAGGTCGAAGAGCCTTCGTTCGGATTTCTCTGTCCAGCCACTGTAGTAGTCCACGTATCTTCCGATGTAAGGCGGATCACAATAGATGACGTCGTCCTTTTCTGCTTTTTCGATGGTGGCTTCAAAATTTTCTACAGTGAAAATCCAAGAAGGTTGGATGAGGCAGTCGACATCACGTACTTGATTCACAATCTTCGTGATGTAGCTGCGGGAAAAACGTTCCGCCTTTTTGCAGAAGGGGATATTCCACTCCCCAGCGCGATTGAAGCGCATCATTCCGTTAAAACCTGCACGAGAAAGAAATAGAAAATCCAGTGGATCATGAGTAACGTTAAATCTATCTTTAATGGCCCGAAAGTGGGCATATCCACATTCAGGCGCCATCCTAAGTTGTTCCCCTTCTTTCTCTAAGTACTCTCGAACCAGTTGGGGCGTGATTTCACGATCTTTCACGCATTGATAAAAACGAATAACGTGGGGATTGGTGTCGTTTAAAAGTGCTTTCTGAAACCCAGAGTTGAACGCAACAACCCCGGTTCCCAAAAAAGGCTCAATCCACTTTCCGCTAACGTCTGGAACAAGGGCTTGAATCCAAGGAACGAGTTTGGTCTTAATCCCCTGGCTTTTAATTGGAGGAACAATTATTCTCGTCATTGCTCCTCCTTATTCTTTGTCTTTCTCTTGGTCTTTACTGCTACAATCTTGCTGTTATCGCCACCCTTGAAATCTAAGAAGTCTCCTATTGATCTGATGGGAATGGCCTTGCCCTTCTTCATCATTGTCGAGACACCGTAGTTCATCCAGTATTCATCGAACCACTCCTCGCCCAATTTAGCGAAAACGCCATTCCCAACGAGGACATCTTCGATGCAAGTGATCGAGCCGATATTTGCCGTGTTGCCGGATCCCTGCTTATCGCTCGCCAAGCGCCATTTCTCACATACAAAGAACTGGAAATCTCTAACAACTGAGGCAATTGAGCGAAGGTTATCAACGTTGGTCATAGAATATTGACGTGATGGTTTTTTGTTTCTTTTGCTTTCCAGCTCGGCAACGTGCATGATTTCGGTTTCATCCAAATCTTTGACATCTACTCTGCTGTAGATGATCCCCAAACAGAAGTGACCAGAGTAGTCCGCATAGGGGAACTGGATGTTTTTCGTTGATATACGATTCTTGAAATATGCTCAATGACTTCCCATAGTGAAGCCATTGACGTGGTCCGGGAAGTTCGGATCTCGGTAAGTAGTTTTCAGGTCTACTGCAAACTTAACATTCTGATCATCTCGCTTGATGAAAGTGATGTCAGGATACCAGTTTTGGTGTTCTGCAAGAACGATTGTGTAACCGTTGTCTTGGGCAAATTTTAGGATTTGCGGAAATAAATGGATTTCAAGGATTTTCGAGACGATCTTGGTGTCAGAACTGATAGTGTAAACGTTCCTATAAATGTCAATGAAGCCCTTTACGGTCCACTGACCGTCCTCGGCTGATACGTATCCGGCAAGTCCTTTAACGAAGTTTGTCAGGACCGCGGAAAACGCTTTTCTTTCCTCAAAAAGTTTCCTCTTTTTCATCGTTCTAATTCTTGGCTTCCAAATCCCTGTGCTTGTAACTGCACATTAACATGTTACATTTTTGAGCCCAAGAAAGAACCTTTCTACTCATCAGTGCATTTACTAAGGCGCAAACAGTCTTGGCATTCTGTCGAAACGAATCCCGACTCATTGAATTAACATGGCATCGCCGTAGCTGTAGAAACGGTACCTGGCGGTGATGGCTTCCGCGTACGCCGCTCGCAGTTGATCGAGACCGCCAAACGCGGAGACCAGCATGAGCAACGTGGTGCGCGGCAAATGAAAATTGGTCAGCAGGGCGTCCACCATCGTGAAGCGGAACCCGGGCGTGATGAACAACCGGGTCTCACCCGGACCCGGACGGATTTTTCCGGCTTCGTCGATTGCTGATTCCAACGTGCGCACCGACGTGGTTCCGACCGCTACGACTCGCCGGCCTTCGGCCTTTGCGGCATTAAGGCATTTCGCCGTTTCCCCGGAAATTTCAAACCATTCGGCGGTCATGTGATGGTCTTCGATATGGTCCACGGTGACGGGACGAAACGTCCCGGGCCCGACGTGCAGCGTGACGGTCACGAGTTGAATACCCTGCTGTTTGAGCGCGACAAGCAATTGTTCGGTGAAATGCAAACCCGCAGTCGGTGCGGCCACGGCCCCCTCCGAGCGCGCGAAGACCGTTTGGTAGGCTTCTTTGTCCCGCTCGTCGGCCGGACGCTTGATGTAGGGCGGAAGCGGGACTTCGCCTATCCTGTCCAGAAGGTCTTTGATGGACCCTCGGGTATCGATACGAAGGACCGTGCGTGCTTGTGTCCGTTCCAGGACCTCGGCGGTCGCCTCATCCTGAAATTGCAGAATCTGCCCGGTGGCGACATGGCCTTTCAACAAGACTTCCCAACTCGTTGCCTCCAAAGGCCGGACCAACAACACCTCGACCTTTCCGCCGCTCGACCGTTTGGTGCCGTGGAGCCTGGCGGGCATCACCTTCGTGTCGTTCAAGACCACCACGTCGCCGGCCTGCAACAGGTCAGGCAGATTCTTCACCCTGGCATGTTGAAACACGGGGGATCCCATTCGGGGCACGACCAACAGCCGAGCATGATCTCTCGGAGAAACCGGATGATCGGCAATCAGCGAATCATCGAAAGGAAAGTCGAACTCGGAAAGTCGCACAGGTACCCACGTCGACAAAAAAGAGGGGAATTATCCTTTTAACTTGACAAAGGGATAGACTTCTGATAGACTCCGAGCATGGTCACGAAAGGAGTCTAGCAGATGAAAAAACGCAAAGCCACTACGTTAAGCCTGTTCCAGTTGACTGAGATGTTTCCCACGATTGACAGTGCCGTGCGCTACTTTGAACGGGTTCGCTGGCAAGGTTCCCCAGCCTGTACCAAGTGTGAGAAGGCAGACAAGATCACCCCTCAGAAAAAGGTGGGAACCTACTGGTGCGGCATGTGTCGGGCCTACTTTACGGTTTTCACCAATACTCCACTTGAACGCAACAAGGTGGATGCCCGCAAGTGGCTCTTTGCGGCGTATTTGATGCTCACGGCCAGAAAGGGTATTTCCTCGATTCAGTTAGGCAAAGAACTCAAGGTGAAGCAACCTACGGCGTGGTACATGATGCACCGACTTCGTCTGGCCTGTGATACCGACTCTATTCTCTTATCTGGTATTGTTGAGATTGACGAAACCTACATCGGCGGTTTGGAAGGGAACAAAAAGGAAACCAAGAAATTGAAAGGTGGACGCGGACCAGTCGGCAAACAACCCTTGCTTGGCATGCGTCAACGTGGTGGAAAGGTGGTTATTCAACCCGTTCCCGACGCCAACAAACACGCCATGTTCCCGATCATTGCCCGTCACGTTGAGCCTGAGAGTGTGGTCTGTACGGATGAGCACCGCGCCTATCGAAGCCTGAATCAGGTTGTGTCCTATCACGATTCGGTCAGACATTCACAAAAGGAATGGGCGAAGGGCTTTGTCCATACCAACAGTATGGAAAGCGTGTGGGCGGTCTTGAAGCGAGGGATTCATGGGACGTTCCATCATGTGAGTTACAAGCACCTTGGTCGATATGCGCATGAGTTCGCCTTCCGGCTCAATGAGGGGAATTGTGAGGTTGATACCGTGGATCGCATGGCCTCGCTGTTCGGAGCGATGCCAGGGAAGCCCATCACGTATAAGGAATTGACGGGGAAGGTCTAAATGAAGAGCAGAAGAGCGTTTCCCAGGGTAGCAGAAATTATCATGTCGGCACAATTTCAACTAACGCAATTTATCAAGGCGATAACTTATACTTTATGCCAGATATGCCCGACGAGTCGATTGATTTGATCTATATTGATCCCCCCTTCGGTACACAGTCGTTATGGAGATCTAATGCGTTCAAAGAAAAGGTTCAAGAGTTACAGTTTTATGATATTTGGGGAGGCGGTGTGTATGGCTACGTGGAATTTATGGTCGAACGCTTACGTCATATGCACCGACTCTTGAAACCAACAGGATCGTTATTTGTTCATCTTGATTGGAGAATGGCGCATTACATCAAAGTTGAACTGGATAAGATTTTTGGTGTGAAGAATCCAGCGCAAGACCAGACAAATTTTATCAACGAAATCATTTGGTGCTACATTGATCCAGCTGGCAGACGAAACACAAGTTATTACAAAAAAACACATGATGTCATTTTTTGGTATGCCAAGAACAGGAAGCACTATAAAACGAATAAAATTGCGACAACACGCTTATCAGCCTCAACCATTGAGCGGTATCGACCATACTTTGACCACAATGGGCAGATCACGTATCAACGGCTGAAAGAGACAAACCCAGGAGTATTTGCGGCGTTAAAAGCAAGGCCAGACGATTTGAATGAGGTTTGGATTGATCTTGAGAAAGGCACGTCCGAAGCCGATTGGTGGTTCGATATTACCCCCGTCAAACGAAAAGGAAAAAAGCAAAAAGCCAAAGAGGCTGTTGAGTGGCCGACGAAGAAGCCTTTGGCCTTGTTGAGCAGAATTATTGAGACTGTCACAGAACCTAATGACATTGTGGCTGACTTTTTCTGTGGGTGTGGGACGACGGTTGTGGCTGCTCAAAGATTGAATCGTCAATGGGTTGGTTGTGATGCGGGCATTACGGCATGTGAAGTGACGAGAAACGCTTTAATTGAGTACTGTTCTTTGTTTGTCCCGCTTGATATGAAACCACTATCAGGAAAAGATTTTAGAACGCTTCCTCCATTTGAGTTCGAGAAGGCCGCTGTCCGATATATCGGAGGCGTAACGAATCATGCTCAAGTGGCTGATGGAGGAATTGACGGTCGTTTGGCGTTTGATGGGACGCCGATTCAAGTGAAAAAAGAGGATAAGCCGTCAGGGGATACAGACCGTTTTCGAGGATTTTATTATCCGGTCAAACAACACGGACGCGGAATTTATATCACGCTGAATGGGTATACCAAGCCTGCAAAGGAGCGGGCGGCGCAATGGCGACGCGAAGGGCTTGATGTACAACTGCTCACCGTTGACGACTTGCTCAAAGGAAATTTCAGAGAACAGCCGTCAAGTTAAAAGGATAATTCCC
>MPMZ01000045.1 GCA_002238765.1 Nitrospira sp. bin75 | reverse complement strand
CGCCGTCCAGGGCCAGCTCTCCAGCGCGCCCGTCAAACGTGGTGCCGGCAAACCGGCCCCAGGCGGTCAGGCGGGGCGCCGGGGCGTCCGCGTCCGTCGCCCCCAGATTGAGCCGGAAGGCACTGCCCTGCAACACCTCCCGTACCCGGAATGCCGGCAAGGACTGATCTTGGCCCAGGCGCGGGTCGGTGTTCGGCGAGTTCAGCCAGGGGTCGGGCGCAGTGCCGATGCCGCCTGACGGGGGGCTACCCAGCCCTAACAGGCCTCCGACTACGTCTGTCAGCCGGGACGCCAGTGAACGGTCCGCGGCCTCAGTTTGAGAGCCGGAGGCCCCGTCCGGGGTCCCCGGGGTCGTTTGGCCCAGCGGAACCCGGTAGCCGTTGATCATCAGGTGCGAGTCTTCTCCCGGCGCGCCCCGCAGCCGGTCGCCCACCGCGTCCGTCACGTGGGTCGCCGCCGTGCGCCCGAAGCGCGAGAGCCACGCCCGCTGCAGCGGGTCGTCGTTCTTGATCACGCCCCGCGCCTGGCGATGCACGTGGCGCAGATACGCGCCCCGCGGTTTCGTAAGCTTCAGGCGCAATATCTCCTTGCCCTCGTCAACCACGTCGTCGAGGACCGGCACGCTCACCGTCTTCGCCGTCTCGCCCGCAGCGAACACGAGCGTGCCCGAGGTGGCCGTATAGTCCGCCCCCGCCGTCGCCGTCTCGTCCGCCGTCGCGTAGTCCACCGAGACAGGCTTCGACGCCGCGCGGTTGAGCGTCACGGCGAAGTCGAGGGACGCGTCCTTGCCCTCCTTCGCCCGCGCGCCCTCGATCAGGATCCGCACCGGGCCGCCCACGGTCGCCGTCACCGTGTTCGACAGCGCCCACGCGCCGGGCGCGCACACCGCGCCGGTTGCGGCGCAACCGGACGGCGGCGCAAGCGTCACCGTCACGTCCTTCCAGTTTTTCGGCTTCACCCGGACCCGATAGAGGCCCGCGACCACTACCTTGCCGGGGAGAACGACGCGCTCGACCTCCGTCACCTTGCCGGCTTGGACGGTGAACGAGGCCGCCGACGGCTCCACTACGTCCGGCCCCAGTGCCTCGTTGAATGCCTCGCTGAAGCGCACGTCCAGCGCGAACGACTCCGCGCCGTCATGCTCCGACGGCACCTGCTCGAACGCGGCCGTCAGTGGTGGCGCCGCCGACGACGACTCCACGAGGCTCAGCGAAACCTTGTCTCCCGCGGACCAACTCAAGCCGGTGTTTCTCCATCTCACAGATGATTTATCCTTGTGACTGCTGTCTGTTAGTGGAAACTGGCTGGTGTCCACGTGTAGCGACAGGGCCGTCCTGAAGCTCTCGGACGGCTTTTGACGGAAAATGATAAGGAGAGAACCGTTAAAGAACGTTATGCTTCTGATCTGATAATAGCCGCCAAAGATGATGTCGTTGTCCGTGAGAGATGAAGTGCAACTGGCACCGCTGGCAGCATCGTTACAACCAAGGATGACAGGAGAACTACCCATCTGCTTCACCGTCAGTGTGGCGGACCAGATGGTCCTGTCCTGCGCCCCCGCCGGCGTGACAACGAACAGGCTGAGCGCGCCGAGCAGCAGCACGACAACAGGAAGAAGAGAGAGGCGGATGCACGGCATGCCGCTACGGGACTGATCCATGTCAGTAAGGTGACGGGGGTGGCGTGCTCCCCCGCGCCGTCTCGTTGGGCGTCGCCATCGGCAGTTCTCCCCCGGCATGCCTCCGCCAAGTGGGTCTGGGCATGAGAGTTCGACGATTCTGCCAAACGTGTTCCTTCGCTCTACCATGTCGTTCATCCTTTTGAGCTCTACCATGTCGTTCATCCTTTTGAGCTCTACCATGTCGTTCATCCTTTTGAGTGAGATGGATAAATCCAAATTCATAAGCCAGATTCCCAGCTTTCAATGATGTTGGATGCAGTAAAAAGGCTGTCCGCGGACAAGCCATGCAAGTGCCAGGAGCTCTTCGTGGCGGAAAAATTGTCGCGCATTATATCTATTTGCGAGTAGCTGTCAATACGTATGAAACGGAACGCTTGTTCCGGAAAGATTATTTATTTATGACTAGCTGTCAATACGTATGAAACGGAACGCTTGTTCCAAGAAGAACTGAACCTGTCATCCCAAGGTCAACGGCGGGAAGCACCTCATTTTGACTGATGGTATAAGTTCAGAAACCTTTGGCACCCTCCGCGAATCACAAAGGAGGTGAGGCCATGCGCATCAAAAAACGTGATCTGGCTATCACGTATACCCACGCCATCCGGGACGACAAACGCCGGCTTGTCCTCGACTGGCTCCTGGAATTTCAATGCTCCTCTGTCGAGTTGCTCGCCACACGCCTCGGCCTGACGTCCCAAAGTTCCTATAGATTCTTTCGCTCGCTCCTCGACGACCAGATCATCCAATACTTTAAAAGTGTCTATACCCACCAGGTCCGGTATCTCATGATCACCAAGGCTAGGGTCGACGTGTTGCAGGTCGCTGGCCGGGACGTGGCCAACGCCCACACCCAACCCTCCCGCTTGAACCGCTACGCGCACCTCATGCACGACCTGGCCGTGCAACGCGCCGTGCTCAACCGGCTCGCTCACTACGACGAAGTCATTTGGGATAAACATATCAACATCCCAGAGCAATGCGAGAAGCCGGACGCCCTCCTGCACTCCCCGAAGAACTATTGGGTGGCCTTGGACTATGAACGGTGGCGGAAAGAACACAAGCACGTCTATCTGTCCTTCATGAATCACGCGCGGGTGCTCATCAAGCGACGCTACACCGGGGTGTACTATCTGTTCGACCGCGAACCCGACCTCGTGCACTACCAGACGCTCTTCGCGGCCCAGGCATGGCCCGAGTACCACTACAATCGCAAGACCGGCAACATCACGCCGGCCGGCACCCACTTCCAGCCTGATGCCATCGATCACTTACGCGACTGTTTTCTCTTCATTCATGAGCCTCACACCCACAAAAAGTAATTTTCGCAGCATTTCTTTTCGGTAATTAGGGTGTTTCGTAACCAATGTATGGTAGAAAACCAGCATGGTTACAGGACGCCATACGGTTTTTAGTTGTGCGGCCAACTTTCTGCGCGGTCGCAAGTGCATTTTCTGCGGCTCCTTTCAGGTCCTGCACACCCGCCGCGGCTACGTGAAATGTGGGCGCTGTGGCAAAAGCAAGAGCCTCCGGCGGCTGCGCCGGGAGATCCGCATCCTGCAAGACTTCTATCAATTGCAACCCGCTTATCGGTTAAGCCAGGATTTGGGCCTGGACGTGAAAGTCGTCACCCGTGTCTATCACCGCGTGCGCGAAGCGTTGTCTCATGTCACCGAGTTGGAAGCGGGGAAACTGAAAGGCGAGATCGAACTGGATGAGGCCTATTTCGGCGGCCGGCGCAAAGGCCAACGGGGTCGCGCCCCCGCGGGAAAAAGCGTCGTCTTCAGGCTCCTGGAGCGGGAGGGCCGCGTGTATACGAAAGTCGTCGAATCAGTCAGTGCGGCGGAATTGATGCAGCATATTCAAGCGCACACCCGGAAAGGGTCGGTCTATTTCACCGATGCCTTTCGCGGGTAGCAATCCTTAAAACGCGATGGCCGCCATCATACGGTGAATCATGCGAAAGCGTTGGTGAGCCGGAGGACGAAGAATCACATTAATGGCATTGAAGGCTTTTGGAGTTATGCCAAACACATTTTGTATCAGTATCGGGGCGTCTCCAAATATCATTTCCCGCTGTATCTGAAAGAAGTGGAATATCGCTTTAACCACCGCCAGGAGAATGTGTTTAAACAGTTTCTGAAGATCTATTTTGGTTACGTTTCGCCCTAATTACCATGAGATTGGCAGCCCCTTTTTCAAGAGAGGGGACCTCAATGGTTGGAGGCGACGATCCAGGTCGTCCTCGCCGCCCTATCCCCCGGCGCAGACGCGATGCCCACATCAAGTCAGGCGGCACGGTGTCGGTGGGGATGGACTACGTGGCGAAATCGGGCGAGCTTGAGTTCGGCCCCGGCCTGAAGGTGCGCGCGGAGCAGATCGCCATCATGGACGACGCGATTGATGAGGGCGAGGAGACGTTCCGGTTCCGGCTGTTCGATGCGGGCTGGGCGAGAATCCGGCGCAGGCCGGCGGGGGGCGCGATCGAGAACGACGACCCGTTGCAGCGGGCGTGGCTCTCGCGCTTCTGGCGCACGGTGGGGAGCTACGTGTCGAGCGGGATCGTCCGGTTTCTCCTACGGTTTAGTCTGTGCCGGTTCGGGTGCGTCTTCCCCTGGCGGCCGCTCCGAGGTTGATGGCACGCCTTCGGCTGTGGCGAACCTCAACAGACTCCAACAGAGAATGAGACAGATCAGGAGCACAAGCGTTTTCATGGAGGTTTCCTTTTTCTCAAAACAGAAGTTGGGATGTCTTTCTCTTGCAATGGTCCGGGGGGAGCGCTACAGTTGTCGCATACGGCCTCACCTGTTCTAAATCTTCCATTGATGAAAACGGGTGATCAAGTAGTTCTATTGGCGGCCTGATTCCGGGGATTACTCCTTGACTCCCGCACGCTGTCTCTCGTTCTTGACTGTCATGGAAAAAGGGCTGGCCTGACGGCTGGCCCTTTTCTTTGGGGCAAATTTTTGGGAAAAAATTCTATGTAGTCTAAAAATAATATATAAATCAATGAGTTATAGCCAACCTCGGTATCTGATCGAGAACCAGTGCAATAAGGGGCGAAACCCGGAGGGGTGCTGGAGTGGACGAACAGGCCGGTCTTGAAAACCGGAGTCCTTCACGGGACCGTGGGTTCGAATCCCACCCCCTCCGCCATAGCACCAAAAGCGATCAGATAAAGAGCCAAGCCACGCAGTTGACAACGATTCCAGGAATCCGCAATCGTGTTTTCAGGACTCTGCTGTGCGAGTTGGTGCCTACTTTGGAAATCATCATTGTTCGAGATACCATAGGCAGGGCCATGTTGCGAGACATGGCCGGCCTGCAGTTCGGGGATATGGTCAAGGCGGTTGTGGATGTCGAAGCGGGTATTATGGCGATTGGCGGTGAACTCCATTCGGATGAAGAGGCGATTCTTCTTGATGCCGGTTCGCGCCAATCAAATCTCTGGGGCATCAACCTGTATCCGGAAAAGCCGTCCGAAGAGTGGATCGAATTTGATTCGATGATTAACGTGCGTCCATCCCAAGGAAATCGCTCTCGTTTCGTGGGAAGTGGGGATATTCGCGAAGCTGTCTCTCAGATAGTTCAACGGTTAGTAGAAGATTGAGCGGCATGTCCTATCAGCATACAAGCTTGGCGGGAGGGAGATGGTTCACCATGCCATTGGTGGAGCAATTGGCCCATGTTGGCAGTGAGGTCGGACGCGTTCTCCGATGGAAGGAGAAAAACCCGCAGAACTGTGAAAAGGCTTTTATACGGGCGCTGGAATTGCTTGACTTAACCATACAAGATCCACGCTGGAAGGGTCGTCGAAAGGAACTGACCCGTGCTCGAGAGTTCCTTTGCGATGCGATGTTGGGGGGCAGTGCTTACGGGAGCAACCTGATCGACCTCGATCAGTATTTCTACCATTATGCCCTGGCCTCCAGAATCGGTCGATAAATGACTTAGTTCACCTTTCCTGCCTGGCGAAAATCCGCCTTGCCTCGATGGGAGAGTCTACCTCCGCACGTAGAGCAGCTCACAGGCTTCACAATAACCATCCACCCGGCCCCGGTGGAACGCCGCGGCCAATTGCCGTGTGACCCAATCCGCGCCTTCCGGGCCGCCGCGGCCGTCGACCCCCTGGGACAACATCATGTTCAACGCCACGTCCAGCAACCGTTCTTTTCGTTCTTCCATTTCCGGGGTCACGATTCCAGCGATGGCATCTTTGGCATATCTCTTCACGGTCTCTTCATGAAATTTGTCATAGCCCAGTTTGGCTACCGTGGCTTCGCGGATGTTTGCCAATTCCTGCTTCACCAAGGCCAGGTCGTGCATCATTTTCCGAAAAATCTCTAATCGTCCTTCTTCCCACAATTTTTTCTCCATGGCTTCGAGGACGATCCCCGGATCGATCGTTTCGGTGGGTTCCTCGGCAAAGTCCGATTTCCGGCCGTACCCCCCAAACCGAAGCCGTTCGTAGGATTTCCGGGTTTCAGGATCACCGAGCACTTCATACGCGGCGTTAATTTCCCGAATCTTTTCTTCCGCCTTCTTGTTGCCCTGGTTGCGGTCGGGATGATATTTGAGCGCAAGTTTCCGATAGGACCGCTTAATCTCGTCGTCCGAAGCCTGCGGCGTCACTTCCAGGGTGGCGTAGTAGTCGAGGTGATATTGTGCCATGTGTTCTTACCGATTGAATCGATCATAGCGGGGGACGGGGTTGCAGAACAAGCAGCACCTGTGCCCCCTTTGACCCCTGTGGTATAACCTTGGACGTCCATCTACCTTACTCTTACGCATTGGGGCGTCTAGCGCCGTGTCACGCGTTCTTCTTTCCAAATTGATTGCAGGCGGACAAACAGGAGTTGACCGGGCGGCCCTGGACGTGGCATCGGCTGCCGGTTTGCCGATCGGGGGTTGGTGTCCGAAGGGGCGTCTGGCCGAAGACGGCATCATCCCGATGACGTACCCGTTGCAGGAAACGCCTTCCCCTCAGTATGCCCAGCGAACGCGATGGAACGTACGCGACGCGGATGCCACGTTGATCCTGATGCGCGACGAGCCCACGGGCGGCACAGCCCTGACGATCCACACGGCCCGGCGCCTTCACAAACCCCATCGCGTCATCGATTTGGCGACGCAACCGGCCCCCCGGGCCGTCGCCCTGTGGATTTCTCAAGAGGGCATAACCGTTCTGAACGTGGCCGGACCTCGAGAAAGTACTTGCCCGGGCATTTACGATGAAGCTTTCGACTGGTTACAAAAAATGTTGGAGATCCACGCCTGAGAAAGGATACACACATGCCTCCGAAACTACACTGTGTTCATTCGCAGGGAAGGGACGAAACGCACACGCGGCAGGCAGAAAAACACAGCTCGGAAAGCCTGATCTTTCCTTCAGGCCGGACGGGATTGTCTGGTGAGAGGCGGACGCCCGGGCCCACCGGGATGCCAGGGACGACTGCCCTTACGCACGCGCATCAATGTCCGCCGTTTCTTCAAGTGAAGCGCACAAAACCACTGGCTGACGGCTTTTCTTGGACAATAAATGCACAGGCCGGCTTCCTTGTGGCGCCGCTGATATCGTTGTTGCCGTGTCATAAAGCAATCCATCAACTGGCTGTTAAGTATATTTATGGAGCCCTCCTGATTTTAGTCTATACTGCCAACCTGATTTTCTTCAAGCTGTCCGTCTCTGACTCCGGGCAAGCATACATGATACAGTGCGTCAAACCCGTGAAGGTATCGTAAAATATGTGTATCCTCTGGTTGGGGCTCATCGTATCAGGCCTCTCGGGAAGCGGGATCACCGGCGATTCCCCTGCACCATTGCCTTCTCAACCTATCGAAAGTCAAAGGTTTATTGAAATCGTCACCATTCCGCAGCTCCTGCAAACCCCCAGCCAATTCCATCAAAAACAACTCAGAATCCGGGGAACCGTGACGCGCCTCGAACTTCACCTCGACGACTCGAAACACTTTATCAATTTTGTGTTCTACCTTAAAAAAGGACCAGACCACGTGCTGGTCTTCGGGCGACATGATCGGACCGCAGGGGACATTCAGATGACCACCGGTCGAACCGTTGAGGTTGAAGGTACCTTCTGGCAAGAACGAGAGGCCAATGGCCACAGGTTATTGAACAATATCGAAGCCAGCCGGGTCACGTTCTATCCGCCTCTCACCCCGGATCACGCCGCCCTCACTTTCCCACTCCTGACAAGCCATTGACTCGCCGATGGTCACCACGTTTCAGACCGAAAACTGAGCGGCACCTGTTGGGCTTGATCCAACCCCAGGACGAGATGATTTCTTGCCACCTCGTTTCCACAAAACCGGACGTGACATTGCCGCAGGTTGGGCTCTAGCGCAATGAGCGGCGCCAGGTTCACACGCGGGTCCTGTCCGCCGTTCGTCCGGACTTGTATGACTCGCCCTTTCACATGAGACCAATCTCCCGGCCACTCCCGGGTCAACACGGGATGATACGAAAAGTGTTGCGGAACCTCCCTGGCCAGATCCAGCAAGGCCTGGTGTTCCATCAACTGGGGAGGCGTTTTGACGCTCACGACCAGGGTGAAATGCCCTCCTCCGGTTCCGTCCGGGACTCCGAACGCTCTGGCTTTCATGTGCCGCAAATATGACAAGAACGGCGTAATGCCCGTGGAAAGCGCCACCGCCACGATCCGCATGGAGTTCCATTCCTGATCGGCTTCCAACACCAGGGTAGTCGGGTCAACTGTCTCGCTGTTTTGATACACCACCAGTTCCGAACGGGCTTCATCATAATTCACGCACACGTCGATTGAGCCACCCGTGCGGTAACGCTGCACGAGATCATCGGACTGCCACCAGGGAGACGTATCGGCCTTTTCCTTATGAGTGTCATTGATAATCGTTTCCAACACGCGTGGACTTTCATCAGAACAATTGGAGCGCGTATACATTCTGCGGCGAAACTTTTGCGTCCGAACACCAAACGGTTTCACCAAAAACGCCGCCCCCGGACGCATGCGATCACAAACCGGAACGGACCGTCCATCGACCTCGAAGGTTTCCGGCAACGTGAAAGCCACCTTTCTCACCTCGCCCGGATCGTAGGTTTCCACGTTCGTTATCCTGGCAGGAACAAAAAGTTCACGCGGTCGATTCATCGAACTGCCTCCTTTTTCCCCTGGAGCCCCGGTTATTGGGCGCACTTGCCATCATCTATGCCCCTCCTATCATATAACAATAATGCGAAGATTTCGCCAACTGCGGTCAATTAACAGTCGCGGCCCCATACCGTCTCTTGCGAGGAATCGTCATTTTTCGTTAAGCTGTGCAGGTCATTGTACGAGCGTTATTCCTTTTTTTAGGAGCCCTTTACATTTCTCGGGAAGATTGTTTTATGAACGAACCCCTCAATAATCGATACGTCATTGAAATCAAAGAACTGGTGACCCCTCGGCAGATCAAGGAACAACGTCCGATCACCGCGGCCGCGGAAGAAACGGTCCTTCAAACGCGTCAGGCCGTCCGGGACATCCTCTATGGACGAGATCAGCACCGGCTCCTCGTGGTCATTGGGCCATGCTCCATTCATGACCCCGAAGCAGCCTATGCCTACGGGTCCGCACTCAAGAAAGTCAGTGACGACACCAACGACCACCTGCTGATCGTCATGCGGACTTACTTTGAAAAACCGCGGACGACGGTTGGGTGGAAAGGACTGATCAATGACCCTCATCTGGACGGGAGTTGTGACATTGCCGAAGGCTTGCAGCGATCCCGCACCATTCTCATGACCCTGAATGACTGCGGTGTACCCTGCGCCACCGAATTGCTCGACCCGGTGACTCCCCAATATTTTTCCGATCTCATCAGCTGGGCAGCCATCGGGGCACGCACCACCGAGAGCCAGACCCACCGGGAAATGGCCAGTGGATTGTCCATGCCGGTCGGCTTCAAGAATGGAACGGACGGCAGTCTGCAAATCGCGCTCAATGCCATGGTGGCGGCGCGGCAACCGCACAGTTTCGTCGGGATCAATCTCGACGGGGTCACCTCCATTATCAAGACCAATGGGAACCCCGACCGACACGTGGTGTTACGCGGAGGCGGCGGAAAGACAAACTACAGCCGGGAACACATTCTTCAAGCCCGGGACGGATTAGTGGACGAAGACATCGCGAGACCCATTATGGTCGATTGCTCACACGGAAATTCGGACAAAGACCACACGCGTCAGATTCCGGTCGCTCACTCCGTCGTGAAGCAATATGGCGAAGGGCAACGATACATTTTGGGGCTGTTGTTGGAAAGCAATCTGAAACCGGGCAGGCAATCCTGGGGAACCGGCAAAACGTTGGAATATGGGGTCTCGATCACCGATGCCTGTATCGGTTGGGAAGATACGGAAACGCTCTTGTATGACCTGGCCGATGCGCTGGCGAAACAAGCGCCCATGCACGTCAGCACGCCTTAAAGACGGCATCACGACAGTCGAATCTTGTTCGACAAACAAACGAACCAGCCGCAACGTCAAAAAGCCATATTGCCGGGCGACGACCTTAATGCACGAGGCAGACCACAAGCAAACCAATGAGATCATCGAAGTGGCCTGGAAAGATCTTTCACCTAACGTCGTCCTAATCCTTTACAGGTTTAAAACAGTACATTTTGCCCTCAAGCAAGATTGCCTTGGGGTCTGGCTTGCCACTGGCCCCTAACGCACCGTCAGGCAAGACGTATTGATGAATCTTCGCATATAACTCTTTGTTTGCAGGGTCATGGTATATAATGATTTCGCTTTTCGTTCCTGGTGGCAATGCTTTGCCCAACAAAGTTGATTCTTGCAGAAGACGAGATCTTACGATTTCTTTTACTAATTTGTTTTGCTGAATTAATTCGGGGTATTGACTCTGGTTAAAGAGTTCCCGTAGTTTATATGCTGGCATATAAATGATGGTCCGATTTGATGGTGTTGCCATGTCTTCTATTCCTCAAGACGAACTTCTGATTCGAAAAACGCTCGAATACTGCCACAATCTCATTTCTCTTCAGGATCTCAAAGAATTTTCCTTGCTCAATGTCACGAAATTCCTAGATTCAGACAACAAAACCATTGCCAACCTGATTCGTGAAATTGAAGGGTCGGTGGTTGAGATTGAAGAGGATCTTGTAACGGAAGAAGAATTTAAAAGTAATCTTAAAACCATTCTTAACGGCTTACAACAAGAACAAAACCGTTGGGCCGGATCTTCAGTGTCTCAGGCAAATTAGACACATCGAAGTCGAGCACCACTCACCACACCCATACGTACGACAGAAAATTTGTAGTGCATTTGTAGTGCATGTGCCGCCCAAAATGCACCGGGGCCTCGCGGTCTCGGCGACAGAAGCCAGTGTTAACCTGAACCGGTGAGCGCGCGACTGGCAAAAACTTGAGCAGTGCCACATTAAAGGGACAAGAGGTATTTACTCTTCCGTTCTATGCAGACATGGTTTCACAAATTTCTCTTCTAGTCTTTTGGCAAGAGAATCTCCATAGTTAAGAATGTTTTTGCGCCCACGAAACTCGATTAGCGTTCGATTTGGCTCTTTCTCATAGAAGATAACTGATGCCATCACCCCTTCAAACAAGTTCCCCCAATCCTCAAACACTTCAATGGATCGTGGTGGTCGACGGCGTTCGCGCGTTCTGCTGGATCGAAAAGTTGGCTCATTGTCTAATAGGTTTATTGCGCATTCAGCTAAGTCTCGATAGTCCCCTTCGACTTCATAAGCAATTTGGGGTTCCTGCTCTTTGAGTGCTTTTATTGAATAACATCCCGACAAGAAACTGAGTAAGAGAAAAATGGGGAATACGTCTAGAGTCTTTGCTCTACAGCCTTTTTGTTTTATTGTAAAATTTCCGATCATAAGATTCTCCTCATAAAACCAGCCTTTCTTATTTCAGCCCAGAGTTATCCTGGTCGTTCGATTCTCTACGACTCTTCATTTCCTCGCCTGTCGCTCGCGCCTTCCATCGAAGACAATATTCGTCCCTTATTTTCTTCAGGGAGATGCTGTAAGAGTTTTGACCAGTTTCCACGAGTCTCTTCGCTTCTCTTTTCGACAAGCTTGGTTTCGTATTCATCCCATACCGGCTGGTGCAAGGCATGCAAGGTCATATGAGTCCGTGGCTCACCCCAGGCTTCGGCAAGCCATTTGCAATCCGTTTTGTTGAGGAGAGCCAGTTTTGCATACCCCATTTCTTGATAGGAAAAGGGCAGTGTCTGAATGCGCTCCGCAGGAATTGATTCGAAAACGTTAAATCCTGGCTGTCGCAACCGTGGCGCATACTCAAGCATGAATGAGCGAACAACGGCTAACCAGTACAAGACATCCAATTCCTCGGCATAATCTTCTTTCTTTTTGCGCTTCGTTCGAATCATCGATCTCAGCGCAAGAACCGCTTCCTTGAATGCAGCAGGCAGTGGTAGGTTGTCTAGAGCGATACGGAGTCGTTTCTGTGGCTCTTCTGAAAATTGCTTGAGGCGGTCGGTCCAAAAATCGTCTGCCTCAGATACCTTCTCAAGCGACTTCCAAAACGTTCTTACACGAACCGTGACTTTAGTGTCCGCGTGGGTTTCCAGCCAAGGCATGGTTATTACCGATAAAATTCTTCTCGTTTATGAACAATTATTAACATCCCTCTTTTTCCTCTAAGGTAGAAGATTCTTCATAACATGACAACACGGACAATTGTAGAAATAACAAATATATATTTCCACCGCCCCACGAAATTCTCTCTTGACCGGCGGGCAATTCTGTCACTATGCTCTCTTGCTCTCTTTTGAACTTCTTCATCGACGACGCGGCCGAGATACGAACTACGCGGAGCGGCTCATGACTGTTTCCCTTCCCTTTCGGGAACCACGGTTGGGTGAAGATTATTGGATCGAAGACGACATTCTTCCCAATGCCCTGGAAGTGGCGCAACGGTGCATTGCCAACAGTACCTGGACGTTGGGCTCACCCTGGCGTCCGGAACCCTGGCCCGGCATGAGGGCCCCCCATGCCCTTCAGCCGGACGAATTGCGTCGTGTGGAAGAATGCGTGACACAACGACTCGGCATCCCTGCCCTGCAACCGCAAACCGATTCGGACATGGGGATTTCCGGCCATAATCACATCCAACTGTGTGGCGGGGCCGAAGGCGTGGCGCGTCCTCACGTCGATTCTGCAGCCATTTGTGATTATGCTGCGGTCCTGTATCTCCATCCCAACCCACCAACCCATCATGCGGGGACGTCGTTTTACCGTCTCCATATGCCGGGGGAAGCACCCGGGGGCAACGTCTGCACACGGGAATATGAAAGTTTGCGAGACGTCCCCGGGATGCCACAGGAAATGGACCCGACGCTCTTTCAGGAGATTGTAGAGGTACCCTACGTGTTCAATCGACTCTTGGCCTACAAATCCGACCTGATTCATTCTGCCACTTCATACTTTGGGTGGGGCACGGAACTCGCTTCCAAGCGTATGGCAGTGGTGTTTTTCTGGAAGGTGCAGTAAGAGAAAGACTTGTATACGTTCCCCTCCTTTGTAAGGAGGGGCGAAGGGGAGGTAGAGGCTATGGTCAAGACGGCGACCCCGCACGCTTTATGGACGGTTGACTCTACCCCACCTGACCTCCCCTTACAAAGGGGAGGAAACAGACTGTCCTCTTGTGGTCGTTCGCTCATTCTGTCGCCAAATGAGTGAACACATACGAATAACAAGGGCTTGCTTACCCAACAGGGTTATCAGTTCGCCGCGTTGAGCATTTCTCCGGCAGCTTTCCTGACTGTTTGCGTAATCGTCGTTCCTCCCAACATTCGCGCAATTTCTTCTTCACGATCTTCGGAAGGCAGACGTGTCACCGACGCAACGGTTCGCTTTTGCACGCTTTCTTTTTTCACCAGATAATGATGGTGGGCCTGTGCTGCAATTTGCGGCAGATGGGTGATGCACATCACCTGGTGTGTGTGCCCCAATGTCTTGAGACGTTGTCCCATGGTCGCGGCCACGTTGCCTCCGATGCCCGCGTCCACTTCGTCAAAAATCAACACCGGCACCTGGTCCACACTTGCCAACACCGTTTTCATCGCCAACATCAGCCGGGAGAGTTCCCCGCCTGAGGCCACCCGCGCCAAGGGTTGCAGACTTTCCCCGGGATTGGCACAAAACGTGAACTCGATCTGATCAAGACCGCTTGGTCCGGCCTGTTCTGCTTGAGAGACCGTCGTGATCCCGATCTGAAAGCGCGATTTTTCCATTTTTAACTGGGCCAACTCGGTTGCGATTCGTCCTTCAAGTTTTTTCGCGACGGCTTGACGGGATTCAGACAGCGTTCGCCCCAAGGCCCACGTGTCCTGATACGCCTGCGAGACTTGTTGTTGAAGATGCTGCGTCTGTTCTTCGAGGTTCGCCAATTCTTCCAATTCAGATTGCATCCGGATTTGACGGGCAAGCAACCCTTCCAGCGACTCGCGGTATTTCTTTTTCAACCGTTGCAGCCATGCCAGTCGTTCGTCGATCTGGGCGAGCCTCGCCGGATCGTGATCAAAACCATCTTTGTACGTTCGGGTGGCCAACACCAGTTCTTCAACCAAGGCAATGCCGCCATCGGTTGACTCATTCCACGGCTGAACGGTTTCATCGATGGCCCCAAGCTCTTGGACCAGTTTCCTGACCTCCGTCAGTTGGGAAAGGATCGACGCCTGATTGCCATACAACAGGTCATAGGCCTGATTGACGACTTCCAACAACCGGCCGCTATTCTGCAATTTCCGGTGTTCTCGCATGAGGATTTCATCTTCTCCGGGAACCAATTGAGCCTTGCCCAGTTCCTCGCACTGAAAACGCAAGAACTCTTCACGCTCCTGCCGATCTTTTGACCGTTGCGCGACCTCAGCCACGGCCCGAACCAGGTCTTGCCAGCGAGAATAGTGCATGGCGTACTCGTCACGTAACGCCAGCAAGCCCCCGAAGGCATCGAGGACATGCATCTGGACCTTTGGCGAGAGCAGCGATTGCTGTTCATGCTGGCCGTGAATATCGACCAACCAGCCGCCCAGTTCCGCCATCTGATGCAATGGAACAAGCCGTCCGTTCACGTACATCCGGCTCCGCCCCTCACGGGACAGAACCCGGCGAAGCAGGAGATCCTGCGTGCCTTCCGGCAACAGATCCCATTCTTTCAATTTTGCGAGAATCGGCGGGTGTTCTGATAAAGAAAACACCGCTTCCAGCGTGGCTTCCTTGGCCCCGCTTCGAATATGCTCGGCGGACGCCCGCCCGCCCAGCAGCAGAATCAAGGCGTCAACCAAGAGCGATTTCCCGGCTCCGGTCTCTCCCGTAAACACCTGGAAGCCCGTCGAGAACTCAAGTTCGAGGCAGTCGATGAGAGCAAAATGGGAAATGCGCAGCTCAGTGAGCATAACCACAGCGCATACTCACCACCCTAGGCCGGAGCGGAGTGTTGTGCGAGCAGCGAATCGATGACTTGTTTGAATTGGGGTTTGGGCCTTGCGCCCACTATTTTCTCAACCGGTTGTCCATTCTTGAAAAAGAGAATCGTGGGAATGCTCATGATTTGAAACTTGCCGGCAATCTCGGGAGCTTCATCGGTGTTGAGTTTCATGACCTTTAATTTTCCTTCGTATTCTTTGGCCAGTTCTTCGACGATCGGAGCCACCATCTGACAAGGTCCACACCAAACGGCCCAAAAATCAACCATCACCAATCCATCGATTTGACCCACCTCAACTTCCCAATTGTCAACCGTTGCTTGCGCCACGAGTTCGGACACGGCATCCCCCTTTTTTCAAATATGACGACAGGATCTCTTTCTCGACATAGTGAAAAGAATCCTAAACGGGCCGTTGAAAGGGTGTCAACTTCCGCGAATCTTTCTTGCTTTGCCCCCTCACCCCAGCCCTCTCCCACGCTGGGGAGAGGGTGTTTTGTTCCCCTCCTTTGTAAGGAGGGGCCAGGGGAGGTAGAGACCATTTGAGCTACTATCCACTTATCATTGCTTTTGTTCAGGCACGCCAGCCTCTTGAGCCTTCCTCTGCTTTATTATTTCGTCTATACCCTCCGGCCGGAGCATCTCTTCATACAGAGTATCTTCCCATTTCCATTGTTCAGGCACGCCGGCCCACCAATTTTCAGGATATTGCTTTTCCCAAGCCCGGACTTCCAACCATAATTCATCGGCACGAGTCTTATCGAGCCGGTTGGCCATGCCGGCCACCACGTCATATTGCTGCCGGATCCCCTCATGCAGGATTTCTTTGGCCATCCTGGCCAACATGTCGGGAGGATCGACCAGATCCATGGTCCCGCGGTTGACCATGGAAAGCGACAACTGCCCGACCTTGACCCATTCGTCGCGTTCGGCCAACGACTCCAGATACCCATCCAGCGCATGATACACGTAAATGAGATAGACGTAACTTTCTACGGATGGCGATTGATCGATGTTCATTTGACAAGCTTCGACCGCACGACGGTAATCCCCTGCAGCCAGATAGACTTTGGCCCGCGCCAACGGAGGCTGGACATTCTGTATCGAGTTTTCCGCGACAGACACACTGGTTCCTGTCAGACACCATCCGAGACACAACACCAGCAGACTCAGATGAATCGTTCGCGACTGATCCGGCACGTTCATCACACCCTCCTCCGGTTCGCGGTTTCCCATGCGGTCAAGACCAGAATACCACGTCTTGATCCCTGCGTGCATGCAGCTTAACTTCTTCACGGCGATGTGGTAAGAATCACTCAGCCGTCTTGTGCCAAACAACCCGGGATTCAACAATGTATGCTTTGATACTGGTTCTGGGAGTAATCTTGGTTTCCTCCCCCGCGAAAGCGGAAACGGAATCATGGAAAACACTGAACACCGCCGGAATGTTGGCCTATAAAGAACGGAATTTCGTCATGGCCCAAGAGATGTTTTACCGGGCCTTGGACGCCCTCGGAGGAACAACCGAACCCGATCCGCGCATCGCCACCACCCTGAACAATCTGGGCGCGACCCACGAAGCCTTGGGAGAATACGAACAAGCAGAACTCCGTTATCGTCATGCGCTCACGACGATCGAATCGATCCAGGGCCCCGATCATCCCGACATCGTGGTCGGGTTAAACAATCTGGCGTCTTTGTATTTTTCACAAAGAGCGTTCGACAAGGCAGAGCCGCTGTGGCAAAGAGGGCTTTCCATCAGTGAGCGTTTCTTGGGAGACACACACCCTCATCTCATCCGGACCCTGCTCACCCTGGGACTCGTCACGCAGGTGCAACACAAGTTCGATCGGGCGGAACCTTACTATATCCGCGCCATTCAAATCGGCAGACAGGCCCTCGGCACGGACCATCCCAGCCTGATTCCCCTCTATGAACGCTATGCGTCATTCCTGCGCCAGGCTGATCGCGATGAGGAAGCTCAGGTTGTCGATCGCCAGGTGGAGGCCATTCGAACCGCAAATACGCGCTCCCCTCCCGAGTAAACCGGCGGAAGATTAACGGGGAAGCCACACGATGGATTCACGACGCACCCCACCGGGACGGCACATGGGCCGTCCCCTAGAGTCTTTCCATCCCATCATTGCCCGCTGGTTCCGGGATTCCATCGGCACACCCACCGACGTCCAAACGGCCAGTTGGCCTGCTCTGTGTTCCGGTGAACACGCGCTTATTGCCGCGCCGACGGGGTCGGGCAAGACCCTGGCCGCCTTCTTGGCGTCGATCGATTCCTTATTCCAACAGGCGCTCTCCAACGATCTGGCCAACCACACTCAGATTCTCTACGTGTCGCCGCTCAAGGCCCTGAGCAACGACGTCCAGAAAAATCTCAGGCGACCCTTGAGTGAAATTTCGGGAAACGCATTGGAAGCCGGCCTGCTCCTTCCGGAGATACGGGTCGAAGTCCGCACGGGTGACACACCCACAAAGACTCGACAGGACATGCTTCGCCGTCCACCCCATATTCTCATCACGACGCCCGAATCCCTGTTCCTCTTACTGACGGCGCGCAAGAGTCGCGAAATTCTGCGCACCATCCGCACGGTCATCGTCGATGAAATTCACGCCTTGGCCGGCAATAAACGCGGGTCGCACGTGGCGCTTTCCCTGGAGCGCCTGGATGCCATCGCGCACGTGAAACCAAATCGCATCGGGCTTTCCGCCACGCAAAAACCGTTGGAAGCCATTGCCCGGTTCCTGACAGGCGGCACCAGTCACATTTCAGAAGATCAGGCACCCATCTGGACGCCAACCTCCTGCCATCTTGTCGACATGGGACAACGCCGGGAAATGGATCTGGCGATTGAAACACCCCGGGACGAACTCGGCGCAATCGCGACCAATGCCATTTGGGCGGACGTCTATGATCGTCTCACCGAGTTGGTCCAAACCCATCGCTCCACCCTGGTGTTCGTCAACACCCGGCGATTGGCGGAACGCATTGCCCATCAGTTGACCGATCGATTGGGCGAGGACCTCGTGGCCGCACATCACGGCAGTCTGTCACGCAAGATGCGGTTGTGGGCGGAAGAGCGCCTCAAAAAGGGACAGACTCGCGTGGTGATTGCCACGGCGTCCCTGGAACTGGGTATCGACATCGGTTTTGTTGATCTCGTGTGCCAAGTGGGTTCTCCGCGCGCCATTGCTACCTGCCTGCAGCGAGTCGGCCGGGCAGGTCACTGGGTGGACGCGATTCCAAAAGGCCGGCTATTGTGTACGACCCGTGACGAGCTTGTGGAATGCGCCGCGCTCATTCGAGCGATTCATCTCGGCCACCTGGATCAGATTCTCGTTCCGCAAGACCCCAAGGATATCCTGGCCCAACAATTGATCGCCGAAGTCTCGGCTCAAGAATGGCCCGTGGATTCGCTCTATCAACAATACACCCAGGCCTATCCCTATCGGCACCTGACCAGAACAGCATTTGACGAAGTCGTCACCCTGGTCACCCAGGGCTGGACCTCGAATCGCGGCAAACAACAGGCACTGCTCTTTCACGACCGCGCACAAAATCGATTGCGTGCTCGCAGGGGGGCACGCCTGGCGGCGATTACTTCAGGTGGCGCCATCCCGGATACCGCAACCTATGCTGTCATAGCCGAACCCCAAGGCAACACGGTCGGATCGGTGGATGAAGACTTTGCCGTGGAAAGTCTGGCCGGCGACATTATTCTGTTGGGCAATACGTCGTGGCGCATTCGTGGGGTCGAGACCGGCGTGATGCGAGTGGAGGACGCGCACGGCGCCCCTCCAACCATCCCCTTTTGGCGAGGGGAAGCTCCGTCGCGCACCTTTGAGCTTTCCCAGGAAGTGGCGGAGTTACGGCAGGCCGTCGTGGACCGGCTCACGCCACCAACCTCGACGTCCCCGGCAACGTCCGGACAGGACCCGCACGATCACATCCTGCGCTGGTTCGAATCGGAATGCGGGGCCGACCGGCGCGCGACTGAACAAATTCTCGCGTACCATCAATCCGGGGTGCATATGCTGGGTGCCGTTCCCACGCAACGGACCATTATCGCCGAACGCTTCTTCGATGAAGCCGGAGGCATGCAACTGGTGATTCATTCGCCATTCGGCGGGCGCATCAATCGGGCCTGGGGGCTTGCCTTGCGAAAGCGATTTTGCGTCAGTTTCGACTTTGAACTGCAAGCGGCTGCCACTGACGAAGGACTGGTGCTGTCATTGGGTGAACGACACAGCTTTCCGTTGGAGACCGTGTGGTCCCTGCTCCGGTCCTCCAACGTCAGGGAGGTACTCACGCAGGCCGTCCTGCAATCCCCGATGTTCATGGCCCGCTGGCGCTGGAACGTTTCACGCGCCTTGGCCGTGCTGCGGTTCCGCAACGGCAAACGGGTTCCCCTCCATTTGCAGCGCATGCGGGCCGAAGACCTCCTGACGGCCGTGTTTCCCATGGCTACGGCCTGTCAAGACAATCGCCCCCCCGGCAACATCGACGTGCCGTCCCATCCTTTAGTACAAGAAACGCTTCGGGATTGCCTTGAGGAAGCCATGAACATCGACGGGCTGACCGTCCTCCTGCAACGCATTGAACGGGGCGACGTGCACTGTCTGTCCATCGAGTCTCCGACGCCGTCTCCTTTTTCTCATGAAATCCTGAACGCAAACCCTTATGGGTTTCTCGACGACGCCCCGCTCGAAGAACGACGCTCGCGAGCCGTGAGCATGCGACACATACTGCCACCCGCTGAAGCCGCAACAATGGGCGCGCTGGATGCCGATGCGATCGAGGCGGTTTGTCAGGAGGCTTGGCCGCGGGTCCGGGATGCCGATGAACTGCAGGAAGCACTCCATCTGCTCACGTGGGTCCCGGAGAACCATGCTGCGGAATGGCGCGCTTTTCTCCCGGACCTGCTCGATTCAGGGCGGGCTCTCGTTCTTTCCCACACAGACCCCACACGGGATTCGACGGTCTCCATATGGACCACGCCCGATCATCTTTCCCTCCTGGCCACAATCCTGCCTCACCTGGCCGCGCACCCGGATGCCCACCAGTGCGAAAGCAGGTCTTCGCCCGTTTTCTCAGGCGATGAGCAGGAAGCCCGAACCACGATCGTACGAAGTTGGATGGAAGTCATCGGCCCCACCACGGCACGGGAGTTGGCGGCAACCCTTCGATGGCCCGCTACGACCACACAAACGGCGCTCGAACAACTCGAAGCACAAGGCCAAATCCTTCAGGGAACGTTTCGCCCTCGAGTGCGTCACGTCCCTTCATCGGCTTCCGGGCTTGAGACAGAGCCTCATCTCTCCTTCCGTGGCTCCGAGCAAGAGCACGACTCAAAACCTGAAATCGAATGGTGCGACCGTCGTTTGCTGGCTCGCATTCATCGACGGACCGTCCTCACGCTTCGGCGAGAGGTTCAAACCGTTTCCGCTTCAGATTTCATGCGGTTTCTGTTCCGATGGCAGCACGTCGCTCCCACCGCCAGGCTCCATGGCGAACCCGGGCTCCGGACCATCCTCGAACAACTGGCGGGATTCGAGGCCGCGGCTTCCGCCTGGGAGCCTCACCTACTCCGCAGCCGCATGGCCGATTACAGGCCGGACACGTTGGATTACCTTTGTTTGCGCGGAATCATCACGTGGGGACGGCTGACCCAACCCACCCTGGACCATGACCTTGCCGGCGCCAAACAGAAAAAACGGGTGATCCCCCACCAGCCTTGCCCCGATCAGCCTTTTTCCCCGAGACGATGCAGAATGGTTGCTGGCCCTGGCTCGCAAAGAACCTCGGGGCCCGCACGCATGGCTTCCGGAGCAACTGACGGCCGTCGCCGGCACCGTGTATCACTATCTCTCACAACGGGGCGCAAGTTTCTTTGCCGATGTCACGCGCGATACACACCAACTTCAGGCAGAAGTGGAACAGGGCTTGTGGGAACTGGCCAGTGTCGGGCTGGTCACCGCCGATGGATTCGACAATCTCCGCGCCTTGCTCGATCCCAAACGCCGTCGAGGAATCGGGCGCCACCAGAAGCGACGGCCACGGGATACGATCGGGCGCTGGTCATTGCTCACGACCGGCTCGGCTGACCCGAACGGGCAGGCAAAACCGGCCGGCAGCCCCACCGAAGCCTGGGCCCGTCAATTATTACGCCGGTATGGAATCGTCTTCCGCGATCTGCTGAAGCGAGAATCCCTGGCCGTCGCATGGCGCGATTTGCTGATGATCTATCGACGGCTGGAGTTGCGCGGAGAAATTCGCGGCGGGCACTTTGTCTCCGGCATGACGGGCGAACAATTCGGCCTACCGGAAGCCGTGGAAGCTCTCCGGGCCGTGCGCAACGACGCGCAAGCCGGAGCCCAGGAAATCCGGCTCTCCGGATCAGATCCTTTAAACTTGGTCGGCATCATTCTCCCGGGCGACCGGATCCCTTCCCACCCCTCACGATGCGTCATCTACCGCAACGGGACCCCGATAGCCTCCGAGCCTCTCTCCAACGTCTCTGCCTGAGCCTTCACCAGCCAGCCTTCTCTGAGTTACCTTTGGAGAGTTAGCCTCATGATCGCTCGTCTCTTGACCACGGGATGCCCTCACGCTAAGATCCCGCCATGGTACGCATTCCGTTCGATCCTCGCTCATTCGGGTCCCGGCGCCCAGACAGGCGCCCCCAACCCGGTCCTCCCCAGGCTGACCCCAACGCCCAATTTCGTTCGCTGAATGCGACCCTTCTGTTTTGTCCGAATTGCAGAGAGGCGACACCCGCACGCGAACGGCTGTTGCTCGTCCTGCCGTCAGGGAACAAATATGAATACGTGTGTTCCTACTGCGGGACCTCAACCGGCGAAAAGATCGACCAGACCGAACAAGCCCCCACGTTAATCATTCCCTGACTGTTCAGGAAATCTCCTCATGAGCCGGACGTTGTTTCAGGAACCGGCAATCCTTCCATGGCCATAATGCGGAGCGCGTTGGTGGTGGAGCAGGGCCCGGGACGGAGCCGATAGTCGAACGTCAATTCCTTGTCGCCGACCGTTTCCTGAAAATGCACATTGGCGAGGCTTGGCAATTCTTTTTCCAGCTTAGCCAACTCCAGGTCGTGCGTGGTGACGAGCCCCAATCCCCGTCCGGCAGTCAGTTCACGAATAAACGCTTCGCTGCCCAACAATCGTTCCCGATTATTCGTACCTTTGAAGATTTCATCGATGAGAAACAACACCGGAGGTTCCCGATGATCGCCCATGGCCACCAACAGGGTTTTCAGACGTTTGACTTCTACGTAAAAATACGACAAGCCTTCTTCCAGGACATCCCCGACTCGAATGCAAGTCTGGATCCGCAGCCACGACCAGTCCCAGGAGCCGGCGCACACCGGTCCTCCGGCCTGCGCCAGGCACACGTTGATTCCCACCGTTCGTAGGAACGTGCTCTTTCCGGACATATTGGAGCCGGTGACCAGCAAGACCCGGCCCAGACCTTCAAGTGTCAGATCATTGTTGATCCGCTGTTGATGGGCAATCAGGGGATGACCGATCGCCGTCCCGGAAATGCCGAGATCGGCTCCCTCCAGTTTTCTTCGCGGCCACGCGTAGGATGGGTTCAAGTAGGCAAACGTGGCCATAGCCATCGCCGCGTCTATGGTCGACAACCGTTCTATCCAATCCGGCAGCATGGGCCGCAGCCGGCCGCAGACTCTCTGCAAAACCCACGTCCACGCCAGGTCCCAAGGGACCACGACGTGCATCGCAATATGGAGAATTGGGTGCGCTTTGAGGCTCAGCCCGCTGCAGATTCTGGCCAGTTGTTTGATGGCGGCCGAAGGTAATCCGGCTTGCCATGGATCGATCACGGCCTGAAGCGCGGGTAACCGTCGAAACGACCGCTTCTCGAAAAGGCCGATGACCGCGGCCAGTTTATCCAACTCCATGTGCAGATCGAGCGTCCGTTCAAACACGTGGCTCAATCGCCCACCAGTGAGAAGCATCAACAACGCGTAGGCGAGAAAGGAAACGATCCAATATCCTGGCACTCCTCCCACGAACCAGAAACCAAACAGGACAATGTTGAGGCCGGCCAGGCCACTCGCCGCCAGGAACAACGGACCCAACCGAGCCACGGGCAGAGGGGCCTCCAACAGGCTGCCCAAGCGGTCGGCATTGATCGGTTTAGCACTCACGCATTTCGCCACGAGTTGAATGCGATTCCGTAAACCCGGCAATGGGGCAAGCGCCTGAACGAGTTTCTGGCGACTCTCCCATTGGTCAAACGAAAAGGGATGTTGATGCGCCAGCCAAGACACCAGCAGGGCCTGCCCTTCCTGTGAGATCGTCGTGTCCAACAACCGGAACAAAGAATGCTGCCCGACAAGGTCAAGATCCGCACCGTATGGGTGATCGGATGACAGACGCATCGTGGTTTCCGGCATGCCATTCCAATCCACACGAAGACGCGCCACCTGTCTTTTCTGAATCTCAAGCCACGTTTCAAGGCGACGCAGCCGGCGTTCCAATCGGTAATGAACATGCGCCACCCCGAGGAAACAGAGAAGAAATCCCAGTAGCGCCCAGTTCCCCGTGACGAACCATCCGAATTTATACAAGACGACGCAAACCAGAATCCCGACAAGCACGACTCCCATGCGGACCCGGCTCATCCCCAGACTGATGCGCCGGCCTTGTTGAAGAATCCGCATGCCCCGTTCGATACCGCGGGTGATCATGCGTTCCCGTTTGTCACGTTTCTGATCCATGATCATGGCGATTGACGATCCGTTCGAGAAGAAGAGACGGCCCAGCGCAAGCCGAATGCGAACACGCAAACGCAGGAGAAAAGAGGCGCGTTAATCGGAAGACAGTCGCAGGTTCTCTGGCAGGCTTTCCAAATACTCCAGTAAAGCTCGATACGTCAGTTCGCGGACTTTGGCTTTCGTCGCCGGCTCTCCGTCCAAACTCCGTTTCAGCCAGACCGTGTCCTGCACCTGGACGTTGGCCTGATTACACAAAGTCCACATGTGATGAAGAAACTCTATCGACAATCCAACCTGAACGCCTTCCGATTCGATACGGTCATCCAGGATGGCCAAGAGGTCTGAGATAGCCTCATCAGCCCGGTACGGTTTGGAAGAATAGCCGAATGCCTCCGTCGTGGCTTCGTCTTGTTTGGCCTGTTCGACCAAATCATGCATATACTCTTTCAAGAGCCCGATTTGTCGACCTGAGAGCCGCATAGTCATTTGCCGCCAATCTCGAACACACGCCCGGAAGAAGATGCGCCTAACCTTATCTCAACTTCCCGAGATCGGCAAGCGCTCTACACACTTCATCAGCCGATACAGGAGGCCGTGCAGGACGCGACCAATAGAGAAATAGTCAGCGAATGAGCGAACATATGCGTTAATTCCAATCACACCGTGGAGCAGGTGATGAATGACCATTCAATCACCGCTATGGTTCCAACTGGTCTTGCCGTCAATGCCCCATTGGGGTATATTTATGCGATGCAGACAGTCGTCGAGACCCCGACGTTCAGGCGGCAGGCGGACAAACTCTTCAGCGAGGATGAAAAACAAGAACTGATCGACTTTTTGGCGAAAAACCCCCTGGCGGGTGACAAAATTCCAGGAACGGGCGGTGTTCGCAAACTGCGCTTCTCGACCTCCGGACGAGACAAGCGCGGCGGCGCACGGGTGATTTATTATTATCTCGACGAAGCCATGCCGGTCTACGCCCTACTCGTCTATACGAAGGCAACGAAAACCGATCTGACGCCGAACGAAAGACGTGTGATTTCGGCCCTTGCAGCCGCGCTCAAGGCCACACGGAAGGAGATCAAATGAACACTTTTGGCGACGATCTGATCCAATCCCTCAATGAAGCCCTAGCCCATGCAAAGGGCGAAGGCCCCGCCATCGTCCACGTCCCCGTGGCGCCGCGCGAGGTTCGCAAGCAAGCCAAGCTCACACAGGCGCAGATGGCCCCGTTGATGGGCATGAGCCTTTCCGGTTATCGGAAGTGGGAACAGGGCACGCGTCGGGTCAGCGGCCCCGCCGCAACCCTTCTGCGCGTCATTGAAAGGGAACCTGATGCCGTCAAGCGCGCGTTGTTGTCCGCGGGACAGGGATGACGGGCGTCTCAACAAGAGTGTCGGGTTACGCTCCACTCACCGACCTACCATTTCATCTGGCTCAGCCATCTGAATCCAATAGCTGATCGTAATTTATTGAGTCCTGACAGTGGATCTCTTCGAAGTAAGGGGAGGGCTGCCGCGATTCAAGCGCGGAATGGAATAGTCGAAGCGAAAATTTGTTCTCCCTACTAACCCACCTAAAAAATCCAGAGCTAAACTCGACTTCCCCCAATCTTGTTCTCGGAACGCGTACCGCCATTTCATCAATCCCCGCACCATATTTTCGATTGAGATAGTTAACAATCTTTTTGTATATCTCTTCATTGTAGTCTTCGTCGGAGTGAAGTTCGTCATCAATACATTTTCCATGAAGTGCTTGATTCCTGACTCCAGCGCCATGCATAAAAAGGCGCTCATGCAATTTGGGATCCTGTAATATAGAGGTGGCTCGGTTTCCTTGAACAGGTTGCAGGCTGTTGATAAGTGGCTCTCCGCTCTGGTTATGCCGCCGCCGGGATTGGCTTGGGCTGGTTGAAA
>MPMZ01000044.1 GCA_002238765.1 Nitrospira sp. bin75 | reverse complement strand
AATTTCCACTTGCTCACATAGTTGCGGTAGAGCGTCTTATCCTCCGTATTTCTGCGCATGGCTTCGCCTCCAGATGATAGGGTGAGTCATCCTTCATTCTGTCAACGAATTGCTGAACATTTACAATCCCCGACGCTTGTCCCCGACTTGATCGGGGATCCAGGCGATCTATACGGATCCAGAGTCGTTTCTTTTCATTCGCTTTCGAAAGACACTGGATCCCCGATCGGGGTCGGGGATGACGGAAGGAATTGCCGGATTACGCCCTCGGCTAATCCGACCTACCCAACCTACCTTGATGTCTTCCCTGGCCCCCTCACCCCACCCTACCCCCGGGTCGAGTCCGGGGCAGGCCCTCTCCTGCCGGGGGCGAGGGTTTTATGAGTCAGTACTGCCCGCCCATGGGTTCACACGTGATCCAGGTGGCACAACTCCAGACATAGAATTGCACGATCAACCACAACAGCAACGGGATCGTAATCGCCACGAACATGGCAAAAAGCAGCACCCGAACGGGCAGAGAAAGTTTCTTAAGCAGCGTTGAGATCATCACGTGGCTTTAGGTCAGCCCTCGTTTTTGGAGATAGTCGCGGTCGATAACCGGAGCGGCTTTTTCCGGCAACCTGCCGCTGTGCTGAAGCAACCGCTCGACGTACTTGCCGATCAGGTCCGATTCCAGGTTGACGGCGTCCCCGGGCTGCTTGATCCCCAGTGTGGTGACCTTGGCCGTGTGAGGAATAATCGCCACGGATACCCCGTGCTCCAACACGTTATTGATCGTCAAACTGACCCCATCCACGGTGATCGAGCCTTTGGGAATACAATACCGGAGCATGGATTCCGGCACTTCAAACGTCAGCAACAACGTGTTGCCCTCTTGAGTTCGCTCTCGAAGGATGCCGGTTCCATCCACGTGACCCGTCACGAGATGCCCGCCAAGCCGGTCGTTCAATTTCAAGGCCCGCTCCAGGTTCACGGCCGCACCTGCCGTGATCGTACCCAGCGTGGTGACGTTCTCGCTTTCAACTGACACATCGACTGAAAAATCCCGTTCGCCCACGGCAGAAGCCGTCAAACAGGCTCCCGAGACACTCACGCTTTCACCAAGTTGAAGGTCCTTGAGAACGGTATCAGCCAGGATCGACAGGCGCGCGCCGGCGAGCCCCCGCTCAAAGGATTTGACCACACCCATTTCTTCCACGATCCCGCTGAACATGTTACCCGTCCTTGTCATCGCTAAAGAATACCATGCGAAACACCAGGATAAACACCACGATCAAGACGACGACTCCCCCCGCGGCCAACAGACCAATGACGACGTCGCCCGTTGTCATCGCTTCTTCCATGCTCGTGTATCCTTTCCGTCGAAAGGCGGCGACCCCGCTAGAGCCGCTGAACACCGGACCGCCGGCCAGTCGCCACCCAAAAGGCTGCCGCGGTGATCACTTGCAAGCACCCGATAATGGTAAAGGCCGCAGTATAGCTGATTGCGGCGACGAGTACACCTGCCACAATCGGCCCGCCGGCATGCCCGATATCCATGATGGTGCCGCGCAACCCCATGCCGGCTCCGACGTGTTCGGCTTTTCCCACGTCTGCAATCATCGCGGCCGATGACGACGTCACGACCGCTTCACCAAATCCAAACCCCGCCGCGCACAGGCACAACCAACCCAAGTGGGTCGTTTGAGGAACGCCCATGATGGCCACGCCGCAAATGAGAAGGCCCAACGTGATCAACGGCCGTCGCCCGACGTGATCCGAGACGCGCCCCATCACCGGCTTGGAGAGAAACGACGTGAACCCTTGTATACCGAACAATAACCCGCTCTCCGCCAAACTCAGGCCGATGGACAGCCCGTATAACGGCAAGAACGCCATCAGGGTGCCGTTGGCCACCATCTTCGAGGCTTCCGTCAGGCTCACCGCAACCATCTGAAGATGACGCAGGACGGTCCGCAACCCTTGCAGCACATTCGAGAGGAGAACCGTGGCATCCAGTTTCCCCTGGCGAGCCGGAGCGGGATAGCGCCACCAGAGCGCCAGGTACAGCGCAAGCCCGACCAGCCCGAACCCGCCGCCGGTCAGAAACGTTTCGGTATAACCGGCCGTGTCGATGATCCATCCACCCAGCATCGGGCCCAACAGCGCGCCACCCTGTGCGGCGGAGGTATACCAGCCCAAGGCCATACCTCTCGCGGCAGGATACAGTTCTGCCACCATGGCGAGGGCCAACGGCGTAAAAACGGCCGTGGCTAATCCATGGACCACCCGCAACGCCGTCAGGACCTCCAAATCGGTCACCAACGGATAGACAAAAGGCGGTAACGCAAAAGCCAGGACTCCAACCAGCATCAAGCGTGACCGGTTCACAAAGTCGGATAAGGCGCCAACCGGAAGTTTCAGAAGAACACCCGTCAGGGTTGACGCGGCGACAATGAACCCCACCGTGACCGGTCCCGCCCCCAATGTTTCAGCAAACGGAGCCAAGGCCGGCATGCGGACAAGGTTGTAGCTGACAAAAGAACAAAACCCCACGCCGCACAACAGCACGAAAATCGGGGTGACGGTCATTTGTGTAGGTGTTCACTCATGTGTTGACAATTTCCCCCTCACCCCAGACCTCTCCCTATTTCCCGCTTAAGGCAGGAAATCGGAAGGGAGGGGGGCCGTATCGGGCGCGGAGTTCTGCGGCGAATTCGCGAACGCCGACTGCCTCCAGGGTTCTCGAGATTGGGTAGCGGTCGTCACCGGCATGGACGACGAAGGCACGCGACGGCTCCACATCCGCGCAGGCGAGGTGAAAGCCCCGCTCAACGCTGGCGGAGAGCGAACGCTTCACTTCGATCGCCCACAGCGCGCCGTCGTCGTGCTCGACCACGAGGTCGATTTCGGCACCGGTGCTCGTACGATAGAAAAACGGCTTCACCGAGCGCGGCAGGACGGCAAGCAGCGTCTCGATCACGAATCCTTCCCAACTCCTGCCAACCACCGGATGCCCCGCGAGTTGCTCCAGCGACGCAATCCCCAACAGGGCATGCACCAGTCCGCTGTCCCGCACGTACACCTTCGGCGACTTGACGAGACGCTTGCCGGCATTGACTCGGAATGATGGCAACCGGCGCACCAGGAGCAAGTCAGCCAACAGATCGACGTAGCGGGTGACCGATTGCGCACTGACCTCCAGCGCCCTGGCAAGATCGGAAGCATTCAGCAGCGCTCCCTGGCGGTGTGCGAGCATCGTCCACAGCCGATCCAAGGTCGTGGCCGGAATGCGCCAACCGAACGACGCCACGTCACGCTCCAGGTACGTACGGATGAAGTCCTTGCGTAAAGCCACGCTGTCCCGGTCGCTGTCGGCCAGGTAACTGTCGGGGAACCCTCCACGTAGCCAAAGCCGCTCACGCGACGGGCGTGTGTCCTTGATCTCAAGTGCGGAAAAGGGGGCCATGTCGATGTACGCGAGGCGCCCCGCGAGCGTTTCACCGGATTGGCGCAACAAGTCGATTGAGGCAGACCCCAGGATTAGGAAGCGACCCTTCCCTTTTCTTTTGCGCCTGCCCCGGTCGATGACGCCACGCAGGACCTGAAACAATTCCGGCATCCGGTGGACTTCATCGAGAATGACGAGCCGATCTTCCGCGTGGTCGAAGAACAACACGGGTTCAGCGAGACGATTCCGGTCGTCCCGGTCTTCAAGATCAAGATAGAGCGCGTTGCGCGGGCGACCGATCTCCAGCGCCAACGTGGTCTTGCCGACCTGCCTCGGCCCAATCAGGGCAACGGCGGCCTGACGGTGTAGGGCGTCTTCGATGTCTCGAGTAATGAGCCTTTTGATCATGATTGCATTTTATCTATCTGATGGATAAAATGCAATCACGGGTGTCGTTCGAACTCAACGAAACCCCGCCTTCAGGCTTGTCGGGCGACGCGACGCCTGTCCTGAGCGTAGCGGAGCAAAGTCGAAGGAAGCGTAGTCGAAGGGCCAACTTGACCTGCCTCGCCTGGAAGGAAACACGGTCCGTCAAAACCAAAACGACAACCGCAACAAACTCCGCCACGTTTTTGTCGTTTTCATCTTCACGATGTACTATAGGTTTTGACGTTTGGGATTTCGCACCTTTTCTAAAATATGACGAGTCATGACGACGCGCCTTACGGAACTGTCCATACTGTTTCTCAGCGTGGCCAAGTGGTTTCTCCTGGCCGGTATCGTCGGCGTGCTCGTCGGGCTCTCCTCCACCCTGTTTCTCATCCTGCTCCGGAGCAGCCTCGCTCTCACGCAGTCATTCCCATACACGTTTCTTCTCCTGCCGGTCAGCCTCGCGCTCTCCGGGGTCATGACGGCCAGATTCGCTTTCAGGGCTCGAGGGTACGGCACGGAACAAGTCATTCGCGCCATTCATCAAGAGGGCGGGAAAATCCACCCTCGCGTGATTCCCGTCAAGTTTGTCGCCACGATCGTCACGATTGCGACCGGAGGATCGGCAGGCAACGTCGGACCCTGCGCGCAGATCGGCGGAGCGTTGTGCTCGGCATTCGGACAATTCATTCGCCTGGAGGACGTCGATCGAGTACGGCTCGTCGTGTGCGGAATCAGCGCGGGCTTCGCCGCCGTATTCGGCACCCCGGTCGCCGGAGCCCTGTTTGCCATCGAGGCACTCTGGATCGGGCGACTGTCCTACGGGGCGCTGTTCCCATCCCTGGTTGCGGCGTTTGTCGGGTATCAGGTCACCGCCTACTTTGGGGTGGCCCACGTCTGGCCCATCACGCCATCGGTCCCATCGCTGAGTGTTCCCTTTTTTCTCAGCGTAGGCTTGGCGGGAGTCACGTTCGGCGTGGCGGCATTCATCTTCGTCGAAATGATGGGACTCGGAAAACGGCTTTCGCTTTTGACCAAAACTTCCTCCGTCCTGACCGGCGTGATCGGCGGGTCGATCCTCATCGCGGTCACCTTTCTTTTTTCGGACGACTACCTCGGCCTGGGCTGGATGACGGTTGCTCACGCACTCAAGGGCGACGATCTGCCCTGGTACGCCTTTGCCGTCAAGGCCGTCACCACCAGCGTGACGCTGAACTTCGGCGGCAGCGGGGGCATTCTTCTTCCCCTCTGCTTTTACGGGGCGGCCCTGGGGTCGGCCCTGGCCCATGGGCTGGGATTGGATCCAGCCACCTTTGCCGCACTGGGACTCGTCAGCGTGTTGGCCGGCGCCACCAATACGCCCATCGCCGGCATTGTGTTAGCCATGGAATTATTCGGCCCCGCCATTGCACCATACGCGGCCACGAGTTGCGCCATGAGTTACCTGCTCACGGGGCATCGAAGCGTCATCCCCACACAACTCCTGCACGAGGCCAAATCCTCGTCGTTTGCACTCGCGTCTCAGCAGGAAATCGAAAGGGTCACGTGGGCGATCAAATCCCGGCGCTCGACGTTCACGAAACTGTTCTTCGGCAAACGGGGTTCCCCTGACTCTTCCGACGAGTAACCGTCTCTCTAGTCACCCTCATCGAGCGGCGATCTTCTTTGTGCTTCCGATAGGATCCTGTTACACTTTTTTCCATTCATGCCGCCTGCCATTCACCCAGTCGATCTTCTCCAAGTCCTTCGACAGCAACGTCTGACCCCGGCCATTGTCTTTTTGACATCCCGGCGCGCCTGCGATGAAGCCATTGCGAGCTTCGAACATCGCCACGTTCCGATTCCCACCACGCGATCGGCAGCCATCACGCAGGTGCTGGACAAGATGATCGCCGAATATCCCAGTATCACCAACCACCCCCTGATTCCCACGGTTCAAGACTATGGAGTGGCGGCCCATCACGCCGGACACCTGCCGTCCTGGAAAATTGCCATTGAAGAACTCATGCGTCAGGGCTGTCTGGATGCGGTCTTTGCCACCACGACCTTGGCCGCGGGTGTGGATTTTCCAGCCCGCACCGTCGTGATCACCCAATCGAGCGTCCGCAAGGACCGTGACATTATGGAACTGACCGTCAACGAAATCCAACAACTCGCCGGCCGCGGCGGGAGACGAGGGAAAGATTACGTGGGATTCGTCGTGGTCACGCCGTCGCCGTATATCGACCTCGGCCCGATTGCCAACGGGCTCACGAACCACCCGGAGCCCATCGACAGCCAATTTGTCGTCTCCTATCCCATGGTCCTGAATCTCTTGAAAGCCCATACCATCGACCATATTCAACCCATTCTGCAAAAGAGCTTTTCACAATTTCAGCTCAACCAACGAGCCGATGCGTATGAGACCAAACTGGACGAAGTGGAAACACAACTGGAGACCTACGGCCAGCGGGAATGCGCCGATTGGATTGCACAGTGGCAATCCTTCACCCTCGCCAAAAAACGCCGCTCGCACCATCGCCTGAAAACGCGGCACGACCCGCCTGAAGTGTCGGCTCAATTGGCGTTCCTGACACCGGGTCGCGTGGTTGAACTCTCCAGGGAACACGCCATCGTCCTGCGTCAATATCGAAGCCGCGGACAAGGGTACGCCATGTTGACCATCATTCGAAATGGCGGAAGTATTGTGGAATATCCGGCAAACGCGGTCACGGCCGTCATTGATGAAATCATTGACATCGCGGAAGCCAAGAAATTTCCATGGAGCACGCCGCAGAGCCTTGAGCATGCGATTGAAACGTTGGAAAATTTTCCCACACGATTGCGCCGTCTGCCGATTCGAGTGGATCAGGACGGCACGGAGAACCCGATCCTGACCGAGACACTCAGCGACGAGTTCCCCTGTCCAACCTGCCCGTCCCGTCCTGCTTGCCAAAAGGATCACCCACAAGCGTGGAAGCTGCGCCAGGAAGAGCATCGGTTGACGAAAACCATTCATGCCTTACGCACCGAACTCTGGCATCGTTTCCAGCAACACGTGGAAGTGTTGCAGCAATTCGGCTACCTGACACCCACGTGTCAGTTGACCCCGGAGGGTGACTGGGCACGGTTGATTCGTATCAATCATTCGTTACTCATCACGGAATTGATACGGATGGGGGCGTTTGACGGGATCAAAGCCTCGTTGCTCGCCGGCGTATTGGCAAGCATTGCGCATGACGACGACCGGCCGGCATCCTTTCACGGACGCCACCCGGCCCTGGTCACAACCCTCGGACAGGTCAGGAAAGTGGCCCACTCGTTGGCCGCGTATGAAGAACCGCCCCTCCTGCGGTGGGACATCGCAGCGATCGCGGACCGATGGATCGACGAATCCACCCTGCCCTGGAACGATCTCATTCACTCGACCAGCATGGCGGAAGGGGATATCTACCGCCTCCTGGCCAGGACCTTGGAATATCTCTCACAACTGCATGGATTAAGAGCAACGCATCCCGGGCTGGCCGACGTCGCCAGGGACGCGATGGACCTGATGCGCCGGGACGTGCTGCAAGAGTTGCCATGAGAGACGAAGAAGGAACAGCACACGCAGTTCCCCTCCTTTGTAAGGAGGGGCGAGGGGAGGTAGAAGCATTTGTACTCACCCGGCGATCGGAATCTACCCCACCTAGCCTCCCCTTACAAAGGGGAGGAAAAGAGAAAAACGGCCTAACGATGCACCGAGCAACCCTATGACCAACGACACCTTGGCAACACAACTCGCCGGCCTGCCCGTCAGGTTGCTCCACCACCTGGCGAAAAAACGGGTACCTCGACATTTTCGAATGGGGAAGAACCGGCTCATTCAATCGCTCTTGACCCTGTCACCCGATCAACAGGCAGAGGTCGCGGCGGCACTCGCATCGCTGCTGCAAGAATCCGCACACCTGCCGAAGCCTGAGAAACCGGAGAAACCAGCCAAGCCGCAACGTCCTCCCGATACACCCTCTCGGCAATCCCCACCCCACCAGCGACAGACCGTACCGGCGGAACCGGCTATCAGCACGAAGGCCTTGTTTGAAGGGATCGGCGTGCCTTCGCCGCAGCCCTTCAAGCCTGACGACTGGCAAGAAGAAGCCATCGACCGCTTGGTCACCAATGACGTAATCTTGAGCGTGCCCACCGGCAGCGGCAAAACCTACGTGGCGGTCGAGGCCATGCGACGGGCGATCGAAGCCGAACGCACAGTGATCTACACGTCACCCTTGAAGGCACTCTCCAACACAAAACTGACGGAGTTTTCGCAGATGTTCGGTGCCGATCAGGTCGGCATTCTCACGGGCGATCGTCGGGACAATCCGCAGGCGCCCATTCTGATCATGACCACGGAGATTCTGCGAAATTTACTGTACGATGCCGCGAGCGGCGAGATCGACTTGCGGTTGGATACCTTGGGGTTGATCATTCTGGATGAATCGCAGTTTCTGGCAGATCGGGAACGTGGAGTGGTCTGGGAAGAAACGATTATTTTCGCTCCCGCGCAATCACGACTCCTGCTGCTGTCGGCCTCCATCGGAAACCCTGACGAAGTCGCGGCCTGGATCAGTTCGATTCGTTCCACCTCCTGTCACCTGATCCATCATCGAAATCGCTCCGTCCCGCTTCGCGCGGCCTACCTGGATCCCTCAAGCAGACTCGCTCCCTTCTTCCGTACCCGGGACATTGCCCATGGCAAAGGCTTCGTGCTCCATCCCGAAACCAACCGCCTGTTTGCCAACTACGAAGAGCAAACCCTCGGCCCCCGCAGACGGTGAAGCCGGGGGCTTCGACCGGCCCATGGGTCATGTTGTGGCGAATGTTCCAAACCGTACAAAACTCAACAATCTGTAACATTCGTACGTATTATACAAAACTTTACAAAATGTAACATTTGTACAAAATGTGACGAATTTGGATGCCATGACAAGGTTTCAAGAATTGCAGAACATGCCAAAGAACCGGTTCAGAGGAGACGGCGGGAGGATTTTTTGTCCGCGGCGGGATCTTTATCAGGCCGGCAGACGTCGCATTGACACATTTGCCGAAGTTTGCCGAACGCATACAACCCGGTGTCATGCCCGTCACTCCAAATCAGGCGTAAGGCATAATGCCCCACCGGCTGGATATCCTTGAGCATGATCAGCATCGGGACGTCGTCAGGTTTCAGTTTCAACTCGCCGGTCCATTCATCCGTACAGGCCGCACAGGGGCAATGTAACCGCAGGTACCGGATCGGATAGACGCCTTGATGCCCATCGCTCCACGCGATGCCGAACACGCCCTTCTCGAGCCACTTCATATCTTCAGGCTGAATGGTCTCTGTGCTCATGCGTCGATAATTCTCCCGCCAGGAATTTCTTCTTCACCCTTTAACAAAAATTCTACCTCCCCTACGCCCCTCCTGACAAAGGAGGGGAACGACGTGTGGGCAGCTTTGTCTCTCCTCACTCTTCCTTCATCAAGGAGTGGGGCCATACGGCACCGGGGCCGGTTCCGCGGCCAAGGGCACTTTCGCCGGCAACCGTTTCCCGACAACGGCGCTGGCATAGGTTTCGACAATGGCTTCAATCTCTTTCCTCACTTGGCCTCCCGCTTTCAGCCGCGTCGCACGCTCAAATGGTGTGTGCCACGCTTGGCGAAGAAACGCCGTGCTCCCTTGAGACATCGGCAAACAATACTCCCAACTGCCACGATCGCACGACCCGCACAATCGCCCACCGGCCGAAGAGGAAAACCAGGCAGACCGTTCTCCGACATCCCGGCCACAGGAGGCACAACGCTCGATTTGTGGTTGAAACCCTGATTGTCCCAAAACATGCACCTGAAAGATCAGCGTCAGTAAACCCGGATCATCCGTTCGGACCAACAAGCGCAACCCCTCGAGCAGTGTATGAAAGATCTTGGGGCTGGGATCACGGTCCGCGGTGACGCCGTCAACCAGGGCCACCATACGCGACGCCGCCCAGATGAGGTCCAAGCTTTCTCTCAGTGCAATGAAGGATTCACGCGTATCAATCTGGCTGACCGAGGCTAGGCTGTCGTTGCGTTTGTCAAAAAACGTGAGCGTGATCGACGAAAACGGCTCAAGCATGCCGCCGAACCGGCTTTTCATCCGGCGCGCGCCGCGTGCAATCCCTCGAACCTTGCCGAATCGAAGAGAAAAAAACGTGAGAATGCGGTCGGCTTCTCCCCAGCGCATGCTCTTCAGCACGATCGCTTGTGTGGTGACAAGAGCCATGGGGTATGACGTGATGGGAATTCGTCGGATGTCAAGAACGCATCGGGGGCCGCTTCTCCGCCACAGCCTCTACCTCCCCTCACCCCTCCTTACAAAGGAGGGGAAGGCGGGTATCCTCAGCACATGAGCGAATGCATACTCCGTATCTCCGCTCGCCCTTTAGCGCAGGTGCTCCAGCATCATCGTGGCGAAGCCAAGGTAGATGCTGACCCCCGTGATGTCCATGGCCGTGGTGATAAACGGTCCCGCCGCCACGGCCGGATCAATATGAAACTTTCGCAAGAGCAGAGGGGTCACCGTGGCCATACTCGAGGAGATAATAAACGTAATCAGCAACGCCCCGCCAACCACCAATCCCAAATAGCCGTTATTCTGCCACACCCATCCGGTCAGAAAGAGTAACGTGCCACAGATGACGCCCAGCAGTAACCCGATACGGAGTTCCCGAAAGACGACTTTCCAGATATCACTATGCTCCACGTGACCCGTCGCCAGTCCCCGAATGATCAGTGTTGACGATTGGAGCCCCAGGTTTCCACCCATTGCCGCAATCACGGGAATAAAGGCCACCACGGCCACGACCTCCTGAATGGTGAACCGGAACCACCACAAGATCAGTCCCGACAAGAGACTGCCGGCCAAATTCGTAAACAGCCAGGGAAACCGCAGGCCGGCGGCCACCAGACTGGGAATGCGCATCTGCGCGTCTTCTTCGGCGGCTCCGGCCATCTTCAACATATCTTTGGTGTCTTCGTCCCGAATGACGTCCACCACGTCGTCGACCGTAATGATCCCCACGAGCCGATGCTCGGCATCGACAACCGGAATCGCCAACAGGTTGTAATTCGCCACCTGACGGGCGACTTCTTTCTGTGCCGTCTCCACGCTCACGCTGATGACGTCCCGGAAGAGCATGCTTTTCAGGGGAGTCGTCGGGGCCACCACCAGCAATTCCCGCAACGACACCACGCCGCTGAGCCGTCCTTTGCGATCCGTCGCGTAAATGTAAAACACGGTCTCGGCCTTGGTGGCCTGTTGCAGGCGCTGGATGGCTTCACGGGCCGTGGTCTCTTCGGGCAGCGAGAAGAACTCCGTCGTCATGATGCTCCCGGCCGTTCCCTTGGGGTATGCCATCAGATTGGCCACCTCTTGAGACTCTTCGGCTTTCATCAACGGCAAAATATTCTGCGCCAACTCCTCGGGCAGCACGCCTAAAATATCCGCGGAGTCATCAGCCGGCACCGTCCGTAACATCCACGCAATATCGGCGGCGTTCCGGTCTTCGAGCAGTTCCAGGATCATCTCATCACTCAACTCGCTCACGACTTTTCCCTGCTCCGCCACTCCTTCGACCAACTCAAAGACTGTCCGCCGTTCTTGCGGTGTATCCAAATTCATAATCACCCGGGCAATGTCCGCGGGGTGCAACCGGGCGATCAAATTCGTCAGATTTGAAATCGCGCCGCGCTTCAGGAGACGGCGCGTGGAGAGCCGCACCACGTCAAATTTTCCTTGACTATTGGTGGACGCCGACACGACCGGATCCCTGGCAGGGAGGGAGGCACTTTGCGTCATGGTCTTTACCGGGTCCGTCATGGCTGTGTTGAGTATCCCAATTCTGCCAACAACCGGTCATCGTCACGCCACGCGTTCTTGACTTTCACGTGGAGTTCCAAAAAAACCTTACCTGCCATGGCCTCCGCCAATTCCAAACGGGCGGCGGTGCCTATGGCTTTTAACCGCGCCCCGGATTTTCCGATCACAATCGCCTTCTGTCCGGGTTTCTCAACGAAAATGGACGCAGCGATGCTGGTGACGCGTCCGTTTTCCTGAAACTCGTCAACCTTCACGGCGACGGCATAGGGGAGTTCCGCCTTGGTCGATTCAATGACTTTTTCCCGTATGGTCTCCGCCGCCAGATGACGCCATGACTGGTCCGTGACAAAATCTTCACCGAAGGCTTCGTCCTGCTCCACCACTCGATCAAACACCAGCGAGACCAACCGGTCAACGTTCAGGCCGGTCTTGGCCGATACCGGAACGATCTCCATCCATTCCCCCAACACACGATACGCCTCGATCACCGGCAACACGTGACGTTTTTGCATCACGTCAATTTTATTCACCAACAAAAATACCGGTAATCCTGAAGGGCGTCCGTGTTTCGAGAATATTTGCTCTATCACAAATCGATCTGCAGGGCCAGGCAAATTTCTTGCATCCGCCATGACCGCCAGCACGTCGGCATCGTGCATGGCATCCAATGCCGTTCTCACCATGAGTTTATTGAGACGGTGCCAAGGTCGATGCAACCCCGGCGTATCCAATAACGCCAATTGACCTTGCGGAAAATGCGCTACGCCGAGAATCCGGGAGCGCGTGGTCTGAGGTTTGTCGGAAACAATGGCAATTTTTTGATTGACCAGCGTGTTAACGAGGGTGGATTTCCCCACGTTGGAACAGCCCACCACAGCCATCGTCCCGAATTTCATGACTCACCCAGTCAGGCAAAGATTTTATGCCTCCCACTCTTCCAGAGAAGATGGCGTCTTTCTTTATTCCCCTCCTTTGTAAGGAGGGGTGAAGGGGAGGTAGAGTAGCGTGATCGAGCGGAGAAACAACGACAAAACTGAGCGCAGATTGTTCGGACGTCGGCTCTACCCCACCTGGCCTCCCCTTACAAAGGGGAGGAACCGACATGCGGGGCCATGCAAGGTTGTTTCCCTGTCACTTTATTGATGCCGGTTTCGCTCATTGTCGTCTACGGCGACTCAACGAATTGATACACCGTCTCTCCTTCCTTCACGTACCCTAACCGCTCCCGTGCCCATCGTTCCAAGGTAAAGGGGTCGGATTCCAAAAGATGGATGTCCTCTCGAAGCCCGGCGTTCGACTGCTCCAACGAGGCAATCTCTTCTTGCGTCCTCTCAAGTTCCTGCGTCATCATCCAATACCGGGGCAACCCCGTTCCCTGCAACATCCACACCAGGCACAGCACGATCCCAATGCTGAAACCGAGCGGATACACCACCGATCGCGGGATGGACCACCGGCTCGGTTTCTCCACTCTTTGATTCTCGCGGACCATCTTATGCCTCCCGGGTTCGCAGTACCTTTCTTCCTTTATAGACCGCCGTTTTTCCCAACTCCTCTTCGATTCTGAGCAGTTGATTGTACTTGGCCAACCGATCCGTTCGAGACAACGAACCCGTTTTGATCTGTCCGGCGTTCACGGCCACGGCCAAGTCGGCGATGGTCGTATCCTCCGTTTCGCCGGAACGATGGGAGATCACGACGCCGAACCCTGCACGCTTGGCCAGCTCGACCGTCTCGAGGGTTTCGGTCAAGGTCCCGATCTGGTTGACTTTTATCAGAATAGCAGTTCCGACGTGGGTTTGAATACCCCTTGTCAAATAATCGACGTTGGTCACAAACAAGTCATCTCCAACCAACTGAACCCGTGCGCCGAGTCGATCGGTCAGGAGTTTCCAGCCTTCCCAGTCGTCTTCATGCAGTCCATCTTCGATCGAGACAATGGGATACCGCGCGACCAATCCTTCGTAAAAATCAATCATCCGGGCCGCGTTGCGCGCCGCACGCCTTTCCGTACCGAGCACATATCCTTTTTTCCCGTAAAATTCGCTCGCCGCGGCATCAATGGCTAAGACAATATCCGAGCCGAGCCCGTATCCCGCCTTGCGAACGGCTTGGCTGATCACAGCCAAGGCCTCTTCGTTCGACTGCAGCGCCGGCGCAAATCCGCCCTCGTCACCGACGGCCGTACTCAATCCCTTCGCCTTCAGCACGGCCCGTAAGTGGTGAAACACCTCCGCGCCCATCCGCAGCCCTTCACGAAACCGCTTCGCACCGACGGGCATGATCATGAACTCTTGCAGGTCCAATCCATTATTCGCGTGAACGCCGCCATTGATAATATTCATCATGGGGACCGGTAATTCACGGGCCTTGGTTCCGCCGATGTACCGGTAGAGAGGTTGACGCGTTTCCACCGACGCAGCACGCGCCACGGCCAACGAGACCCCCAGCACGGCATTCGCCCCGAGTCGGGACTTTCCCGGAGTCCCATCCAACGCGAGCATGGTGGAATCCACCAATGGTTGATCCAGGGCATTCATCCCCCGAAGTGCGGGCGCCAAGGTTTTCGTGATGTTCCGAATGGCCTTCGTGACCCCTTTCCCCATCCACCGTTGAGGATCGTGGTCCCGTAATTCCACCGCTTCTCGTGTCCCCGTGGAGGCACCGGAAGGCACGGCTGCCCGTCCCCTTGCACCACTGGTCAGCAGGACGTCCACCTCCACCGTGGGAGTCCCTCGGGAATCGAGTATGGCCCTTCCCTTGATTTCTTTAATTTTGCTCATTCACGCGTCGCTTTTCGTCAAAAGGAAGACCTCATACGGGCTGCCGCCTGCACATACGTCCTGGTCGCCAGCCCTTTTCCTCCCCTTTGTAAGTGGGCGCATTTCCGAAGAGGGAATGCGGGTGGGGTAGAGTTGGACGTCCATAGTGCATGTGGGGTCGCCTTCCTGAGCATAGCCTCTACTTCCCCTCGCCCCTCCTTACAAAGGAGGGGAACTAGGAAACAGCTATCGCATCATGCCGGGTTTCTGGTTCTTGACAAAACCTGCAACGCAGGCAGGACGACGTCGAATATTATTGCGAAAGCCGTGTCTTGAACAAGACATTCACTTTTTGCGGATTGGCTTTGCCTCCGGACCGTTTCATGACTTGGCCGACCAGAAACCCGAGCACCGTCTCTTTTCCCCCTCGATATTGGGTCACCTGCGCCGGATGCTGCTCGATGACGGCATCGATCAAGGCCCGCAGCTCCCCTTCGTCAGACAGTTGCCGGAGCCCTTTTTCTTCGACGAGTTGCGCTGCCGATTTGTCTCCGGCGTAGAGTTCCGGAAAAATCTCCTTGGCGACTTTCAAACTGATGGTTTCATCATGCACGAGCCGTAACAAGCCCACCAACCGTTCAGGAGACACGGGAGAAGACTCAACGGCGGTCCCGGATTGATGTAATTCCCGCAAGAATTCACTCATGATGAAGTTGCTGATGAGTTTGGGTTCGGGAAAGCACGTCACGCAGCCTTCAAAATAATCGGCCAAGGCACGAGAACTCGTGAGCACCCCGGCATCGTAGTCCGGCAATCCATAGTCCTTGAGAAATCGTTGATGCCGATCCTTGGGCAATTCCTGAATCGTGGATCGCAGTTCGTCAACCCACTCGTCGGGAATGTCCAGCGGCACGAGATCGGGATCGGGGAAATAGCGATAATCATGCGCTTCTTCCTTACTTCTCATGACCACGGTCTGGCTACGCTCAATATCCCACAGCCGGGTTTCCTGATGGACCGTTCCTCCCTCCGTGAGGACTTTGGTTTGACGTTTGATCTCATAGTCGATCGCGTCTTTGACAAACTTGAACGAGTTGATATTCTTGAGTTCCACCTTGGTCCCCAATTCCCCGGACCCCGCGGGCCTCAGCGAAAGGTTGGGTTCACAGCGAAGGCTGCCCTGTTCCATGTTGCCGTCACAGACGTCGATATACATCAACACGTCCCGTAAGGACTTCAAATACGAGACGACTTCCTCGGCCGAGCACAGATCGGGTTCGGTCACGATTTCGATCAACGGTGTTCCCGCTCGATTCAGATCGACGAAACTTTTGACACCGGCGTGACTGTTTTTCCCCGCGTCCTCTTCCAAATGCGCCCGACGGATTCTTACCCTTCGGGGAGTCCCGTTTTTCTTGAACTCGAGCCAGCCGTTTTCACAGATGGGCTGGTCATACTGGGAGATTTGATAGCCCTTCGGCAGATCCGGGTAAAAATAATTCTTTCGGGCGAATTGATTCGTCGGCCGAACGGTACAATTCAACGCCAACCCCGTTCGAATCGCCATTTCCACGGCACGCTTGTTTACCACCGGCAGGGAACCCGGCAATCCCAGGCATACGGGGCAGGTCCGCGTGTTGGCGGGCGATCCGAACTCCGTCGCACAGCCGCAGAACAGTTTCGACTGCGTTTGGAGTTGCGCGTGCACCTCCAACCCGATGACGGTCTCGAACGTCACCGTAACGGGTCGGACTCCTCTGAAGAAGAACGCCGCATTTGCTGGACGGACTCCCGGCCCGCGTCCACCGCATCCTTGACGACCGTCCCGGCCTCATTCAGAAACTCCCGGCCTTTGTTCACCACGTCATCCCAGGTATCCGTGGCTCTTTCCGAAAAATCTCGAACGTCATCGCCTGCCTGTCGCACCGTACGGAACAAGGTCTCCCGCGATTCCCGTCCGGCTTGCGGAGCCAATAACAAGGCGGCGACGGCGCCGAACGCCATCCCACTCAAAAAAGCCACCATCACGCTGCCGGCTGATGCGTCAGAATTCTTGTTGCCCATTTATCTACCCTCCTTGTTTTGTACACGATTTTTTACGGTGAGGACCATGGCCCTCATGCCCACCAACACGCTGGCCAGGTTCTTCATGAGCGTCGTCCCCTGCCCACGAATCGCTCCATGGACTTGATTGACCGTCTCACCCACGTCGCCGATGGCATGCATCAACACCGACGCCCGGCCCACTCCCTCCCGGGCTTGCTCGGACAGGACCCGGACGTTCTCGTTTGTCTGCTTCATCTCTTTCAGGAGTTCCGGCAATTCGGCATTGACCTGCAACAGGAGTCGTTCGGCTTCCGTCGCGGTCTTCCGCACCTGAATCACGGCCGGAACGATGTAGCCGACAAGCACCACAAAGGCTACGGCAATTGCCACTACGGCCAAGTCAATCATGCGTCACCTTCCCTAGCGAATAAGTGGGCGTTTTTTGTGCCAGTCCGTGGCCAATTCATACGCACGTGCGGCCCGAAGAACGACGTCTTCTTCAAAGGGACGCCCCAAAATTTGCATGCCGATCGGCAACCCCTTCCGGCTCAACCCGCAAGGCAAGGCCATCGCCGGAATCCCGGCCAGACTTGCGGAAATGGTATACAGATCCGACAAATACATTTGCAAAGGATCTTCGATTTTTTCACCGAGTTGAAACGCGGGGGTCGGCATCACGGGAGTTACGAGCAGATCGACGTCCTGAAAGACCCGGTCAAAATCCTGTCGAATCAAGGTCCGCACCGCTTGGGCTTTGGCATAATATGCATCATAGTAGCCGCTGCTCAGCGCATAGGTGCCCAGCATGATCCGCCGTTTCACCTCCGGCCCGAACCCTTCCTGCCTCGTACTCCGATACATCTCCAGGAGATCAGGGCTTTCTTTGGCGCGGAATCCATATTTGACGCCATCGTAGCGGGCCAGGTTGGAACTCGCCTCCGCCGTCGCCACGATGTAATAGGTCGCCACCGCCACTCCCGTGTGCGGGAGCGAGACCTCTTCAATCGTCCCGCCCAAATCTTCCAGCACGGCGAGGGCTTCGCCCACGGCGTCGTAGACTTCCTGATCCAGACCTTCTGCAAAAAACTCAAGCGGGACTCCGATCCTCAGTTTCTTGACGTCTTTCTTCTTGAAAGCCCGCGTAAAATCCGGAACCGGTTTGTCCGCCGAGGTCGAATCCCGGGGATCGTGCCCGGCAAGCACGTTCAACATCAACGCGGCATCCATGACGTCCTTGGTAATGGACCCGATCTGATCCAGGGAAGAGGCAAACGCGATGAGCCCGTAACGGGAGACGCGTCCATACGTCGGTTTCAGCCCGACGACCCCACAACACGCGGCCGGCTGGCGGATAGACCCCCCGGTATCCGTCCCCAGGGCCGCCACGCATTCGTCGGCTGCCACGGCCGCGGCCGAGCCGCCACTCGAACCACCGGGCACACAGGAAAGTTTCCACGGATTTCGACTCGGGCCAAAAGCCGAATATTCGGTGGAGGAACCCATCCCGAATTCATCGAGGTTGGTTTTTCCGATAAAAAAACATTGCTGCGCCCGGAGGGCATCCACCACGGTGGCGGAATACGGCGGGGTGAACCCTCCCAGAATGCGAGACCCACACGTCGTGGGCAGGCTTTCCGTGCAAATATTATCCTTGATGGCAATCGGCATCGCCATCATGGGCTCGGTTTTTCTCCAGGCGCCCAACGCCTCATCCAATGCTTCGGCCTGAGACAACAGGGTCTCCTTGTCGTTCAGCGTAATATAGGCTTTGACCTTCGATTCCACGACGCTGATCCGCAGAAAGTAGGCACGGACGATCTCCACGGCACTGACGTCTCCGCGCGTAAAACGATCCTGAAGCTCTTTCAGGGTACATTTAACAAGTGACATGGCGATGAACAGGGCGACGAGTGTAGGAAGAAACGACGATCAGAAGCCGCTCGGCATTACGAGCAATTGGCGATTCGATTGTCGTCGTCTACTTGAATGATTCGAGGGCAATGGTGCTTGGCTTCGTCGTCATTGTAATATTCATAACAAAAAATGATGATCCGATCCCCAGTCACGCCTTTTCTGGCCGTGGGTCCATTGAGCACGACTTCGCCGGAGCCCCGTTTTCCATTGATGGCATAGGTCGTGAACCGCTCCCCATTGTTCAAATTCGAAACCATCACGAGTTCATAGGGCAAAATCCCGGCGGCATCCAACAAATCTTCATCGACCGTCAAACTGCCCTCATATTCCAGACAGGCATCCGTGACCAGTGCCCGGTGGATTTTCGCCCGTAACATATGCCGTAACATCTATTTCCCTCGACTTTCTCCGATTTACCGATCACTGATAATTTGCGGAACCTGAAACAAGCCATCGACCGCTTCCGGCGCGTTGCTCAACGCGTGTGCTTGCGACAACGAGGGTCGGACTTCATCCTCACGCAACACGTTGACGTCACCCGCCACCACTGACGCCGTCCCGGGGACACCCGCCGTCTCAATGGCGTTCAACTCTTCCATGTAGGCCAAAATACCACTCAGTTGCGTGCTCAAGCGCTCCAGTTCTTCACGGCTCAACTGGAGCCGCGCAAGGTCCGCCACGTGTTCCACTTGACGTATCTCGATGCTCATCGACGAAGGCGTTCTCCCCTCACCATCGGGTTTTCCCGATACTCGGAAAAAGTGATTATACCATTAGGAACGACATCCTACAAAGAGTCAGTTATTTTATCATGACGGGTGCTGAAAAGCTACGAAAGAGCTTCACCTCGCCACGACCTTGCACGATGTCTCGTCAACGCAGATATTTTCTCGACACCGAAGGCGACGACATCCATCCCTCATCGGCAAAGGAGATATAGCGTTTGTCCCCAATAATGAGGTGGTCAAGAACCTGCACGCCCAGAATATCACCGGCTTCCTGCAAACGTGCCGTCAATGCACGGTCTTCTTTACTGGGCTTGGGATCCCCGCTCGGATGATTATGCAAGAAGATCACGGCCGCAGCCGACTCGCGGACGGCTTCATTGAACACCTCCCTGGGATGCACCAGACTGCTGGTCAAACTCCCTTCGGAGACGGTCTTTTCCCGGATGATCGCATGCTTGGCATCGAGGAGAATCACCTTGAACAGTTCGCGCCGCAAGTCCCGCAACAGTGGATAATAATGGTCAAAAACCGTCTGACTTTGGGTAATGACCGTCCCGGTCGTCAGGGGAGTCGACAACGCACGTTTCCCCAGTTCAATGGCTGCTTTGATCTGGGCCACCTTGGCCGGGCCGATACCCGGCACGGCACAGAGTTCCTGGACGCTTCGATTGGCTAAACCCTGTAACCCGCCCAAGCGCTTCAGAAGATCCATGCCGACCTGGACGGCCGAAGTCTTATGCCGGCCTACCCGAAGCACGATAGCCAGCAGTTGCGCTTCCGTCAGAGATTCCGGTCCTTCTTCCAACAGACGTTCACGCGGCCGTTCACCTTTTGGCCAATGCAGGATCGCTTTTGAAAGGTTTTCCTCCATCTCGCCTTTGTCGTCACTTACCGGAAGCCTTCGACAACATTCATCGCGAGCATACAACAATCTTGATCGTACAGTCACATATCATTAACGCGGTGCCACCTGACCTTATCTTGCCGCTCAAAAAGCAGTATGCTACTTTTTCTCGTCGAATAGGAGCAAGCAATGCGAGTCGTGGCCGGAAAACACAAAGGGCGTCGTCTCAAGGAACCCGAAGGGCAAGACCTTCGTCCGACCCCGGCCCGGGTCCGCGAAGCCTTATTGGCGATCCTGGCCCATCGCACACGGGACGCACGCGTGCTGGATCTTTACGCGGGAACCGGGGCATTGGGCCTCGAAGCCTTGAGTCGCGGGGCCCGCCAGGTCGTCTTTGTGGACAACCACGTCGCCTCAACACGAATCCTTCGGGAAAACGTCACCCGGTGCGAATATGACGACCAATGCATCGTCATCACGCAGGACGTTGAGACGTTTTTAGCCTCATCTCCATCCTTCGGCGAACCGCCGGCATTCGATCTTGTCTTCGCCGATCCACCCTATCACACAACCGATTTGGGCACGTTACTCGAACGCCTGAGCATGAGCGGGAAAACCGCTGCTCACGGGCTGGTCATTCTTGAACATTTTTTCAAGCATGCCGTCCCAAGCCGAATCGGCGCACTCACGCAGATGCGTCAGTCGCGGTACGGCGACACCATGCTCACCTTCTATCGACGGACTACGGAGGACACATGCGACTAGCCGTCTATCCAGGCACCTTTGATCCCATTACCCGCGGGCATACGGATCTTGTCAGCCGCAGCCTCGGCATCTTCGACCGGCTGGTCGTGGCCGTCGCGCCCAATCCGCGAAAGGGCGCGCTGCTGTCTCTCGAGGAACGGGTTGAACTGGCGAAAATCGCGACAAAGCAATTTGCCAACGTGGAAGTGGAATCGTTCAACGGCCTGTTGGCGGATTACGTACGACAGCGGGGAGCCCATGCCATTATTCGGGGATTGCGGGCAGTCTCCGACTTTGAACACGAATTTCAAATGGCCTTACTCAATCGCAAACTCGATGAACGGTTGGAAACGGTCTTTCTGATGCCCAGCGAAGAATATTCGTATTTGACTTCCAGCATCGTCAAAGAACTGGCCTTGTTCGGAGGCCAGCTGGAGGCCTTTCTCATCCCTGAGGTGGCCAAACACCTTCATGAAAAGTATGGACATCCCACACCATGAAACTGGCTACCCGCACCACTCGCATTGTCCCGTCCGCGACCTTGAACGTGTCGGCCACGGCCAAAGCCATGGCGGCCCAAGGCGTGGACGTCGTGGATTTTTCCGCAGGGGAACCGGCCTCTGACACGCCGGAGGTGGTGAAAGCGGCCGCGAAGGCGGCCATCACAAACGGGTTTACGAAATACACGCCGGCATCGGGTACCGAAGAACTCAAACAAGCCATCGTTGACAAATTTTCACGGGACCAGGGCATCCAGTACGAGACATCGCAAATCCTCGTATCCTGTGGGGCCAAACACACCCTGTATAACGTCGCGCAGGCGCTTCTGGATCCCGGGGACGAAGTCATCATTCCCGCTCCCTATTGGGTCTCCTACCCGGATATTGTGCGACTGGCCGATGGGTATCCCGTTATCCTGGAAACACAGGAAAGCCACGGGTATGCTCTCGATCCGAAACAATTGGAAGCCAAGATCACGCCCCGCACCAAGGCGCTGATCCTGAACAGCCCGTGCAACCCGACGGGGGCGCTGTACTCACGGGAGACGCTTGAAGCCGTGGCCGACGTGGCCGAACGGCACGGCTTTCTCGTGATCTCAGACGAAATTTACGAACAACTCGTCTATGGAGAAACTCCGTTCCTGAGTATCGTATCCGCCGTGCCCGAGATCGCCGATCAGACGCTCGTGGTGAATGGTGTGTCCAAAGCCTTCTCCATGACGGGATGGCGTATCGGCTACGCAGGAGGACCGAAAGCGTTAATCGCCGCGATGGCGATGATTCAAAGCCAAAGCACGTCCAATCCCACGTCGATTTCGCAAAAAGCCGCGGTGGCCGCCCTCCGTGACGGGACTCCATTTTTCAAGGAGTTGCTCGCGGATCTCGGCCTCAAGCGTCGCCTCATGGTTGGCGCGTTGAACGCCATTCCCGGCATCACCTGTCCAACCCCTGCCGGAGCGTTTTACGCATTTCCGAACGTGTCAGCCGTGTTGGGCAAACGACATGCAAACGGCACCATTGCAACCTCGGCGGACTTGGCCAACTACTTATTGCAGGAAGCGCACGTGGCCTGTGTGCCCGGTGAACCGTTCGGCAGTCCGCACCACCTGCGGTTGACCTATACCCCCGCCCTCGACGCCATTGAACGCGGCATGCAACGATTCAACAAGGCGATTGAGTCTCTGACTTGATCCCCCTCAGATCCTTGACTGTGTCGAGAACACTCTTATGGCAAACAGAAGAATCGTGAAACGAAAGGACGACGATGCCACTCTACGAATATGAATGTGAGAGCTGTCACCATCGATTCGAAGTCCAGCAAAAATTTTCCGACCCGTTGGTCGACAAATGCGTACGATGCGGAAAAGGGGTCCGCAAACTCATCTCGGCTCCCGGCATCATGTTCAAGGGGAGCGGCTGGTACGTGACGGATTACTCAAATAAATTGAAAGATCCCAGTCAGGCGAAACAACCCGAGAGTCCGACCAAGGAAGCCAAGGACGGGGCAGCCCCTGGCTCGGAAAAGGCTCCCGCCAAAAGCGAAGCCGGTTCCACCTCCGACACATCGGCATCCTCACCCGCGACTCCTCCGTCGAGTTCCACGTCATCAGGTTCGTCTTCAGGTTCCACAACCTGATGGCTCTCAGCCGGTCGCCTCTGAGGGCTCAGCGGGGCAGGCGCCGAATTGATTCGCCAATACTTCGTTCCACACCAACCGGGCAAGCGTCCGGTAACCCGCCGTATTGAGATGCAGGCCATCGCTGGAAAACCGGGGGGCCAACAGACAAGAGGGGCCTTCCGAGGTCGCCTGAAACAGATCGACACACGGTATGTGGTGACGTGCACATCGTTCCATCACCAGGCGGTTCACTTCCAACCGACCATGAATATGCGATTGAATCCAGGCAGGCAACACCCCGGCGCCGGAACCCTCGACCCTGAGGGACGGGATCGTCACTCCCACGGGCTGAATTCCCGCGGCCAACGCCAACGTATAGAAACGCTCCAAATTCGCGATAATCGTTGAGGGGACAACGCCCCATCCCAAATCGTTCGTTCCGCCCAAAATCACGGTGTGAGAAGGAACGGCGTCGAGGACATCACGGGAAAATCGTGTCGCCATGTCGGACGTGGTTTCGCCACACACTCCTTTCACGGAGACTCGCCCTCGTGCCCCCAACCATTCCTGCAGAAACCCGCCATAGGGCGTATCCGGCAAAGGTATCCCCGTTTCAGCCTGAACCTGATACCCCGCAGTCAGACTGTCACCGAAACACACGAGTATCGGAGACGAGTCAGCCTGCGACCTGACACGTTCGGACATCGTCTGGAATCCCCCTCTTGACATCGCCCGGTCTCAATGCATAGCCTTAGAATTCCGAAGATAGACTGATCGAGGCAATCCATCTCCGTACCAACACTCGTTGTCCATGACCAATCATCACCTGTTTTGAGGAAGGAGTTCTGTCTTATGCAAGGACGTCATCAGCTTACTTCACAGACACGCGGCCACGTGGTCCTCTCCCTGCTTGGATGGTTCATCATCCAAAGCCTGTTGCTTGGCCTCCCCCACGCCTTTGCAGAGGACTCGATTCAAATCGCCATCATCGATCCTCAAGCGGTCCTGGAAAATTCCAACGCGGGACAAAAGGCGCTGGCGACCTTAAAAGAACACGTGATGGTTCGTCAAAAACTGTTGGAAACGGACGAAGTCGAAATACAAAAACTCGAGCAGCAGCTTCAAGGCAATACCGGCCGGAGTGAAACCGAAACGCAAGTTTTACGTGGAGAGTTACAAACCAAGATCCAGGATTACCAACGGCGGCGCCAGACGTTCCAGCAAGAAGTTCAGGATAAGCAGAAGAATCTGATGGTGGATTACATGAAGAAAATCGAGGGGGCGACCAAGGTCGTCGCCGAACGGCGCGGCTTTTCACTGGTCATCGATAAGGGCAATGAAGCCATCATGCAAATTGTGATTTACTCCACCAAGGGCATGGATATTACCGATGAGGTCGTCAAGGAGTTTAATAAAACCTACAAATAGAGGGCTCAACCTTCATACGAGGAAAGAGTAGCGGAACATTGGTATTCTAGTGTCGAGCATCAGGGCCCGGGTTCCAGAGGATATCCTGCCTGCCGCCATGCCTTGATCCCCCCTGCCATGGACAAGACCTGCGTGTAGCCCATCTCTTGCAAGTTGGCGGCCGACAGGGCCGACCGATAGCCTCCACCGCAATAGAGCACAATTTCCGCGTTTTTATCCGGAATCATCTCCTCTATGTCCCGTTCCAGAATCCCCCGGCCTTTGTGAATAGCCCCCTGGGCATACCCCTGAGCCACCTCATGATCCTCCCGAATATCGATAAAATGAAAGGCTTCTCCACGCTCGATTCGAGCCATAACCTCACTCGGCCCGCACTCACGAATTTCGCTCTTTCGTGTCTCAACGAGTCGTTCGAATCCAGGATTATGCCCCATCGCCACTCTCCCTGTTTGAAAAACGCAGACTTGAAGAAACTGAAACGCCGATAGCCCGTAGGGCGGGTTAGCGTAGCGTAACCCGACAGCTAACGTTGCCTCTGACAAGTCTAGGCTTCACGCCACAAATTGAAGTCTCACTCCACATGCGGAGGCGATTTTGGCGACCGTTCCGAGCCGAGGATCCCGGTTGCCCGATAAGCCGCGGGAAAGGCCCACGCGATTGACATCGGCCCGACGTGCGAGTTCAGAGACGCCGCCCTGCGCCGCTGCCACGTTACGAAACGCCTTCATCAACAGTCGAGGGTCACCGTCGAATTCTTCAATCGCCGCGTTCAGATAGGCCGCAATATCTTCCGGGGTTTTGAGGTAATCGCTGGCTTTATGGTCTTTTACGGGCATCGTGCTTCTCCTCCTTATAGAGCTTCCAGTAAGTCCGGGCCAACTTAATGGTCCGGGCCTGCTGTTTTTTCGTTCCCTCGACCAGCAGGATCACAAGCGTCTTACTGTCAAGGCCATAGTAGACACGGTATCCAGGACCACAGTCGATCCGAAGCTCAAAAACGCCTTCGCCCACTCCCTTGTAATCGCCAAAATTTCCAAGTTCAATTCGGTCAATGCGCGTCTGGACCCGGGCTTTGATCTCGGCAACCTGGCACTGTAGCCATTCGTCGAAGTAGTCCCTCCCATCTTCTGTGACGTAGTGGACTACTTGTACCATTGCCTTAGTTGTAGCCAATTAGCTACAGAATGTCAAGGTTAAACCAATTTCATGTTTTGCTGAATCTATGAAATCCTAGAGAGTATCTTCCCTAGACATCAACATTCAGCACAAGGACCGAAGGCCCTGCATATCTCGGGAAACACCTCTGTAGTAGCAGACATAAAAGAAGTGGGGGCGAATTGCACCTGTAGAATTACCCCCCTTGTGCGGACGACGGGGAAGCCTCGGATGGTTCCGCTGGCTCTGCTTCGACACGGAGTTGTGAAGCCTTGGCTGCGGGCCGTTTCTTTGTCTCCCCAGAAGCGTTCAGTCGTTTTAAAAGAGTTCGATTGACTTTGAGTCTTTGGTCATCGCCAAGTTGCGTTTCAATGATTTCTGCAACGAGTTCTTCTGGAATTCTCACCCCATGAATTTCACTTAACAATTTTGTCACAAGCTTAATGGCTTTCTGGCTCAGCAAAATTGTAAAAATATCATTGACATTCGTGGCTTGTTTTAAGGTAGAGAGGTGGCTCGGGAAATTTGAACAAGGGGGATAAGTGACATGTCTGCTCACGAGCGGCATGATTGCCGTGAATGAGGAGGACCCATGACGAGACGCCTACGCCGAATCCATAGCCCGGCTTTGAAGGCCAAGGAGGCGCTG
>MPMZ01000043.1 GCA_002238765.1 Nitrospira sp. bin75 | reverse complement strand
TCCAGGGCAGCGCGATCAGGCTCTTGTATTTCACAGGCGACCCGACAAGGGGTAGCCTGAATGGACGGTCGGAAGGAATCTAACAGAAGCGGAAAGTTACGTCAAGTTAAATGGATAATTCCCTAATATTGCAAAGAACAGGTCAATGCTTTTTTTGCATAATGTTGCTAATGGGTCAACCCGTCATACCATTTGCCGTCGAACCAGATTCTGAAAGATGCCTTCGGTTGCCACCAGTTCCGCAAACGAACCTTCCTGGACCACCTTTCCGGCACGCATCACGTAGATGCGATCCGCCTGGCGTAGCGTGGAAAGGCGATGGGCAATGACGACTCTCGTCGAAGTCAGCCCCGAGAGGTTGACCATGATTTTGGACTGGCTGTTGTTATCGAGCCAGTTTGTGGCTTCGTCGAGCAACAGGATCCGGGGATTCCTGAGCAGCGCGTGGGCGATCATGATGCGCTGACTCTCCCCTCCCGACGTGACGCTGGCACTCGCGCCCACGGGCGTCAACATCTGCATCGGCATAGCCGCGATCTCACGGTCGACGGCCGCGAGTTTGGCAGCCTGCCACACATCCTCGGCGGTTGCTTCTTCATGGCCCCCGATGATGTTGTCGCACAGGTCTTGCGGATGGAGTTGCACTTCCTGCGGAACCGCACCGATCTGCCGGCGTACCTGCTTGATATTGAGGTGCCTGAGATCGCGCCCGTCATAGTACACCGATCCGGCAGACGGCTCCTCCAGACCAAGCGCAAGCCGGAAGAGCGTACTTTTGCCTGACCCCGACTCACCGGCAATGGCTATGAACTCGCCGGGGCGAGCATAAATCGAGACATCGTCGAGGATCAACGGACCATCGGGGTCGTACTGGAAGGAGACGTGGTCGAACACGATTTCGCCGCCCAGAGTCTCGACAAATTCTCCCTCGACGCTCGTTTCCGGGGGTTCGGCAAGGAACGGCTGCACTTGATCCAAGGCCGGCATAATGGCGGCAACCGAGCTGAACGATGTCCCCAGGCGGACCACCGACGTCTGAAACACCATGAATACGGTGTAGACGACGAGAAAGTCTCCGACCGTGATGTTCTTCTGCAGCGTTGTCGCCAGGAGAAGCACTGCGCCGGCAAGGAACGGCAGCGCTACGCCGAATGCCTGCAAATGCGTTTCGAAGACGCCAAGTTCCAACTCCGCGTGCTTCTGTTCGCGGTAAGCCCGCGCCCAGACCGCAAAGGCCGACCCTTCCGCGCCGTCGACACGTAGCTTGGATATCCCGTTGATGAGCTGGAAGAGCTGGCCGGCCAGACCTTGAATGGTCCGGATCACCCGGCCATGGGGCGATATCTGCCACAGGCCAAGGACCACGGTCATGATCAGGGACAGAAGACCGAAGGTGGCGGCCACGCCACCCAGCGTCGCATCGTAGAAAAAGATGAGAAGGAACGCGGGCGACAGGAAAACGATCGACAACACGGCGTTGGCGACCACGCTCTGCACGGCGTCGCGAATACTCTGGAACGTCATCCCCCGCATGGCGAGGTCACCGGCCGGGTAGCGATGCAGGAAACTGGGTGGCAGCCGGAGCAAACGGTCCCAGAACGCCGCTTCGATCCGGGACGTCGCGCGTCCTTCCAGACGCATCAGCGCCGTTCCCTGGAGGATGTGCAGCAGCGCCCCGATCAAGGCGAAGGCCGCCAGCGCCGTGGTCACGGCGTACAAGAGGCCGTGTTCGCCGGTGGGTATCACCTCATCCACGATGAAACCCAGGAACAGAGCAGGCAGCAACATCCCCAGACCGCTCAGCAGCCCGGTCAATGCGAAGCGCCCGAAGTCGGCGGGCAGCCCCTTTCCGGCTAGACGGAGCAGATCCCGCGGCCCGGCGGTGGCGGTCGGTAGCGGTCGATAGAACAGCCATGCGTCGGCACGGAGCGACTCGGCGCGTTCGGCCGTGACCCTGGTCTTGCGCCCGGCGGGGTCCACTTCCCAATAGTGTCCCAGCAGCCCGCCCGGCAACAAGGCCACCGGCTGGCTGTCGTCCGCCCGAAACGCCAACATCGCGCCGCTGTCGCCGGTCCACCAACTGTCTTGCCGTTCGAGCCGCACTCGCCGGCCACGGACTCCAGACGCATCCAGAACGTCCCGGAGCACAGCATTGGCAGGGGACGTATTCGTCCTCGCTGGCCATTTGAAATCGATTCCCTCATGTTGACCAATAGTCCGCAGGGCTTCGAGCAACGCTGAATCACTTGTGCCGGCGGACTCCGGTTCCAACAGGCCGTACAGGTTGAACAGACGCCGCCGGGCGCCTTCTTCATCGGTGCGGCGGTTGGTTGCCCGCGCCCGTTCCAGGTTTGCCTGGTCCACGACCGCCAGGCGGCGGTTGAGTCGCTCCAGGGAGAACGCCACGGTGTGGAAGTGCGCCAGGGAGGGCAGCAGGAGGCTTTCTTCAGCGAGCGTTTCCGAGGACCGGGCGGAAAGCTGTATTTCTTCCGTGAGAGTGAGCCAACTGAGGGGTGTGAGCGGAATAGCGGCCGTAGCGGCTCCGCTTTTCCTCTGTGCCGCGTCGATCAGGCTCATGAACCGTCCCGCGCCCGGTGTCAACTCCGACACCCATACCACTTCTCGCTGCGTTGAAAGCTTGCCCACTCTTGCGGCCAGGGTCTCTCCGGACTCCACGAGTACATCCGGGCGTGGCCGGGGCAGGCCGTCTCGTGACAGCATGGTGGAAACGTCCATGACCCAGGCGTCAATATGCTTTGCCAATTCGGCATTCCGGACCGCTTCCAGGCTGGTGATTGGGAGGCGCCGCAGCACGGTGCCCGGCAACCCCTTTGCGATCAGGCTGAGGGTCGTTTTTTTAGCCTGAGGCGCTACGCCGGGCAGGAGGCGACCGGAATCGGCCCGCAGCAGGTGCTGCTGCGCCGATTGCTCCACTCCGTCCCGGTGTTCGACCAGAAACAGGTCTACCGCGCCTTTGTCAATGATCCAGACGAATTGCGGATCGCTCATCTCCAATGGCAAATTGCCTGCGCAGGGCACAGGCACTCCCGATTGAGCGGCGAGGTCGGCGAGCGAGCGGCGTTCCGGCGTCGTCACCAGGCTAGCCCTCCCGGACGAGCCGGTAGTACAACCCGCTTTCGTCCGTCATCAGTTCGTCATGGGTGCCGCGCTGCACTTCCACTCCTTTATCGAGAACGATGATTTCGTCGCAATCCCGGATCGCACTGAGCCGGTGCGCGACGATCAGGCAACTACAACCCCTGCGACGTAGCGCGTCGTCGACGAATTCTTCGGTGAAGGCGTCGAGCGCGCTCGTCGCTTCATCCAGAATCAACACCGTCGGGTTGCCGACCAATGCTCGAGCAATTTCCAGCCGCTGCCGCTGGCCGCCGCTGAAATTACCACCGTCTTCCTCAACCTGCGTCGTATAGCCGAGGGGCCGGGTGAGGATTTCGTCGTGGATGCAGGCGTCCCGGGCCGCGTCCACCACGTCATCGTCGGGTTCCACAGGGTGATGTTTTCGCGCACGGTGGCGGAGAAGAGGATGACGTGCTGGTCCACCATCGACAGGGAGCGTGACAGCACTTCGCCGGAAATCTCGTGTCGGGGGCGGCCGTCGAATAAAATTTCACCGGACCAAGGATCGTAGAGGCCGGAGACGAGGCGCGACAATGTCGATTTCCCGGAGCCGCTTGGACCGACTACGGCGACCCGCTGCCCGGGCTTGATGGTCAAGCTGAAGTCCTTGATCAACGGTGGACGGCCCCGATTGTAACCGAAGGTGACGCCGCGCAGTTCCACGCGCCCGGCCAGTCGCAATCGCCCATTGAATGTGGCAATGGCCTCCGATGCCTGGTGTTGACGCGTCAAGTTTGGATCTTCGAGGGTTTCCGTAATGTCGTCAAGGCGCTGCATATCGGTCTCAAGCGCTTGACGCTCGTCGGCAAACCCGACAAAGCGCCCGACGGGCTCCAGGAACATCACCGCCATGATATAGAACGCCGTCAGTGCGCCCAACGTCAACTCTCCGGCCATGACCCGAGTTGCCCCGAAAGCCAGCACTACGGCGTTCCCCAGAACCATGAACAGGCCCGGCAAAGCCGCGTTGACGTGGCTGAGTTCGGAGAATCGCTGGCGTGCGGCCAATTCCCGAGCCTGATGGCCACCCCAGCGCGAGAAGAAGTGGTCGTCCGAGGCCGTGATTCGCAGGCGGTCCGTCTGGTTCAGCATCAACGTGCCGACGCCAAGCAGCAATCCCTGTTCGCGTCTTAAGGCATGGCTCTCGTCGGTCCGGATGCGCGTGATGACGCGCACAAGCACCCCGTTCAGCACCGCCAGGCCCAGGACGATCAACGCCAGCGTCGGATCATACGCGAACATGACGGCAAAAAACACCACGCTCATCGCGATTTCGATCAGCACGCCGAGAAAATGTTCAGACAAGCCCTTGGCGATCCTGTCAATGGACAGGACGCGAGCGGTCAGCTCACCGACAAGCCGGTGGTTGAAATACTCGACCGGCAGCCTCAGCAATTGGGACAAACAACGATTTCCTGCAATCACTGCAATCCGGATGGACAGGCGCCGCAGACACCACTGCTTCACCCAGGTGAGTCCGTAGACCAGGATGGCGGCTGTAGCCAGCGCCCCGGCCAGGTGCCATCCCCACGGTTCATTTTCTCCCAGCACCCGATCCACGAATAAGCCCAGTGTTGCCGGCGTCCCCAGGGCCAGCACGGCCAGCATCAGCCCACATGCGATCGCATACGCCAGCGCACCCCAGGCGCCGTGCAGCCAGAGCGGGAGACGTTCCAGGATGTCGGCCCGCACGCCTCCCCGCTGGAACTCCGGCCCGGGTTTGAATTGCAAGGCAATCCCCGAAAAGCTCGAGCCGAACTCTTCCGCGGAGAGCTTGCGGCGACCCGTGGACGGATCGTTGAGATAGAATCGATGACGATCAAAGCCTTCGAGGATGAGGAAGTGGTTGAACTCCCAGAACAGAATAAGCGGTAGCGGCAGTTTTTTGAGCTGATGGACTTGCGCGCCCCGGCCTTGGCACTCGAGGCCATAGTACTTGGCGGCCCGTGAGATGCCGGCGGCGGTGGAGCCGTCCCGGCTGACCTCGCACTTGTTCCGCAACTCGGTAAAGGGTACCCAGCGGCCGAAGTAGGCGAGTACGCTGCCAAGGCATGCGGCGCCGCACTCGGTTGCATGCGTCTGCAGCAGCAGTGGAGTGGTGATGCGCCGCTTCTCGTGTGACTTCGCTGATTGTTTTGCGTCGTACCAGAACATTCAGAATCGTCCGAGATCGACGAACTCGGCCAGCGGATGCCGACCAAGTACGATGCGTGCGCGACACGGAGTGCCGTCCGGCACGGAGAGGTCTGATGTCTGGCGGAGGAGAACGTCGATTCGATGCGTGGCGGCCGGGGCTGCGGGCGGTAGCGTCGCGAGCCAGTTGGGCAGCGGCCCGGGTGTCACGGAAGCGACCTCCCCGTCCACCCGGCGAGTCGCGCCGTCAGGCATGACAACCTCAATCGACGCCTGCATACCGGTTTGGATGCGTTGCGCCATGCGCGGGGAAACCCGCAGCACTGCTTGAAGGGGCTGGTCTTCCGCATCGCGAAGCTCAGCCACGGCGGCGCCGGCCTGCAGGTATTCGCCGGGAGCGGACCGCAGAGCCATGATCTCACCCCCGATCGGGCTGACAATCAACTCTCGCGCGGAGCGTTGGGCCTCCATCTGGAGCAATGCCACCTCGGCCGAGGCCAGCAGCGAACGCAAGCCGCCGGCAACCTGGCTGAGTTCCGTTTTCAGCATCTCCACGCGGTCGCGCAGAGCCGAGGTTTCGCGTTCCAGTTCCGGCACGCTCTGCCGGGCGATCGGATCCCCGGCCTCGACGCGGTCTCCGGGAACGACCAGAAATTCCACGAGATATCCGGGCTCGGTCGAGACGATCTCATGGCGAACTCCCGGCTCAATCAGGACTCCATCGATGGTCACGCCGCGGACGATGCTGCCGAACAGCGCCCAAGCCACCAGTGCCAGCAGGACCACGCCGATCCCGGCTAGGATGAAGCGTTCGTGCGGCGCCGTTATCCTCAGAAGATGGTCGAGTTGCTGGCGCTTGTTCCTGCTGGTGGCGGTGCCGTTGAGAAATGGGTTGTCGAACATCGGTTACAGTTCCCAAATTTATAGTCTGGACTCGAGCAGCCCACCGTCGAGTCACGAACCTGACTTAACAGCAATATGGCAATATACTATATCCGTTATTGAAACAGGGCCTCAAGATCCATGCGTCTCAACCTCCCGACGCAAAAAAGAATGATCGTTCAGGAAACCATGATGCCAGAACCATGGACTTTGTCAAGAACCTGCCGGCAGAAGCAATGACTTGCCACGCCTACCGGGAGGTTCGGACACCGACTCTCCTGCAGTATCGGCTGACCGGACATTGGCTGCAAAACGGCGAAACGGGCCGACAGAGGTGTTGCCCAAAGGGAACCAACCAGTCATTGAAGGTGATCCAGTATTTTGCGGGAAGTTTTAGTCGGAGTGCGCGTTCGGTTTCCTCCGGGGTCCTGGTTTGAACGTAACCCCACCGGTTGCTGATCCGGTGCACGTGGATGTCCACGCAAATCCCGGGTTTTCGATATCCGACGGTCACCACCAAATTGGCCGTCTTGCGTCCGACGCCCTTCAACGTCAGGAGTTCTTCGATGGTATCCGGAACCCGTCCCCCAAAGTCCTGGAGAAGGCTTTGGCAAATCGCCCGGATCTGTGTGGCTTTGTTTTTGTAAAATCCCACCGGATAGATGGCCTTCTCGATCGTTTTGATGGGGAGCACCCTCATGCGCTCGGGCGTGTCGGCCAATTGGAATAACCGTTGGCTGGCCTCGGCCGTGGTGTGATCCTTGGTCCGGAGACTCAGAAGACAGGCAATCAAAATGCGGAAGGGGTCGCGGGTTTCCCGGGCCACGACGCCAAGCACGGGTTCTTTCCAGCGGCGGATGGTTTTCTTGACTTCGGAGACGACTGCGTGAATATGGGCATCACGCATTGAGGAGGTGAGGCGCGAAGAGAGATGGGGAGGTGACGGAACGGTGTGAACTAACGAAACGCACGCTTTGCCAACCATTTTTGTCGTCGCCGGGCCGCTTCCCGCTCTTTGGCTTTCCGCTTCACACTCGGCTTTTCGTAAAAACGTCGGCGTTTCAATTCACGAAACAAACCATCGGCTGCGAGTTTTTTCTTCGCAACACGAAGGGCTTTCTCGACATTGTTGTTCACAACCTTGATTTCCATTGTCCCTCGTGATCGGTAAAAGTTCCTTGTCTTTCACTCATGCATCGTACGGTAACGTACCGTACGGCTTCTGCGAGAGACAATTTTGCCTGTAAGAGACAGGCTAACGCAAGAAAATCTTATAAATCAAATACAATCAATGAGTTATATTATGTTGCGTTTGATAATTTCTCTGGATTTTAAACAGAAACAGGGCAGTTATTCCTAAATAAAATTACTGGTAAACCTGAAGTAGTTCCGCGAATAGCGTGCGATCAGGTATCTTTGAGCGCGGCGATAATGTCCAGCACCATTTTTTTGCCGTCGCCGAAGAGCATGAGGGAATTGTCCAACGCAAACAGAGGATTCGGGATTCCTGCAAAGCCCGGGCTGAGACTCCGTTTGATAATCACCACGGTTTTCGCCTTGTCCACGTCGATGATCGGCATCCCGGCAATGGCGCTCGTGGGATCGGTCCTGGCCAAGGGGTTGACCACGTCATTCGCGCCGATGATCAGGGCCACGTCGATTTGGTCGATGTAGGGATTGATGTCGTCCATGTCCTTGAGGGCCTCATAGGGCACGTCGGCTTCGGCTAACAGGACGTTCATGTGGCCCGGCATACGACCGGCCACGGGATGCACGGCGTATTCCACCTCGATGCCGCGCTCGTTGAGGAGTGAGGCGAGGTTGGCCACGGGGTGCTGGGCTTGGGAGACCGCCATGCCGTACCCCGGAACGATGGCCACGCGTCGAGCCGCGTCGAAGAGGAGCGCGACCTCTTCCGGCGAAGCAGCCTTGACCCGGCCGGCGTAGACTTCGTCCGCAGTCGCCCCTCCGCCCGTGGGAGCCAATACCCCGAAGAGGACATTGGTCAGAGACCGGTTCATGGCCTTGCACATGATTTGCGTCAGGATCAAACCCGACGCACCCACGAGGGATCCGGTGATGATCAGCACGTTATTGGACAGGACAAACCCCGTGGCCGCAGCCGCCAATCCGGAGTAGGAATTCAGGAGCGCGACCACGACGGGCATGTCGGCCCCACCGATCGGAATCACGAGCAGCACTCCCAGGAGGGAAGCCACGGCAACCAATGCCCAGTACAGGATGATATTGGAAGGATCCATGAGCACCCCTGCGCTTAACGCGAGGGCGATGATTGCCAAGACCGCGTTAATGACCTGTTGTCCTGAAAACAGGACGGCATTTTCATTGATGAGGCCTTTGAGTTTTCCAAAGGCCACCAGGCTTCCCCAAAACGTGACGGCTCCGATCAGCCCTGAGGCTGCAATAGCCACGGAGACCTGCACGAACGGGACGCCGCCGCCAAGGGTGCCCTCTATCAGGGCGGCGCCTGCCACCAACACCGAGGCAATGCCGCCGAACCCGTTGAACAACGCCACGAGTTCCGGCATGGACGTCATTTCGATTTTCACGGCCAGGACGGCCCCTATGGCCGCACCGATGACGATTCCGATGAGGATGACTTCGAAGCTGACGATGCTGTGATCCGTGAGCGTAATGACGATGGCCAGCAGCATGCCGCACGATCCGAGCAGGTTGCCCCGGACGGCGGTGCGCGGGTGGGTCAGGCCCTTCAGCCCGAAAATAAAGAGGACTGCGGCAACGAGGTAGCCTCCATTGATGAGTAAATCGGTCATGATTTCTTCTTGAACATTTCCAGCATGCGATTGGTGACCATAAAGCCGCCGACCACGTTAATGGTCGCAAAGACCACGGCGAGTCCCCCAAGCGCGGTCGTCAACACCGTTTGTTGGCTGCCTGCCGACAGGATGGCTCCCACGAGCGTGATGCCCGAGATGGCGTTGGCGCCGGACATGAGCGGGGTATGCAGGGTGGGCGGAATCTTGGTGATGATTTCAAAGCCCACGAAGATGGCCAGGACGAAAATCGTGATGCCGGAAATCAACAGTTCCATGATTTACTTCTCCTCTGCCTTACCCGCGGAAGGATCCAGGATTTCACGGATTTGGGGATGAACCACGTCTCCATCGCACGTCAAGAGCGTTTCCCTGGTGATTTCGTCTTCCCGATTAATCGTGATTTCGCCTTTTTTCACCAAATGAAGCAGGAAGGTGGCAATGTTTTTGCTGTACATCTGGCTGGCGTGATAGGGAACCAGGGACGGAAGGTTTTCCGTTCCAATAATGGTGACCCCATGGGCCACCACCGTCTGGTCGGCTTTGGTCAATTCACAATTGCCGCCTCGTTCGGCCGCCAAATCGATAATGACCGATCCCGGAGACATGCCGGCTACCATATCGTCCGTAATCAGGACGGGCGCTTTTTTCCCCGGTACCGTCGCGGTGGTAATCACCACGTCGTTTGAGGCGATCACTTTGGTCAGCAATTCACGTTGGCGGCGATAAAACGATTCATCCTGAGCTTTGGCATATCCCCCCTTGTCTTCGGCTTCCTGCGTGTCCAACGGGAGATCCACAAACTTGGCCCCAAGGCTGAGGACTTGTTCCTTGACGGCAGGTCGCACGTCATAGGCCTCGACGGCGGCCCCAAGCCTGCGCGCCATGGAAACCGACTGCAATCCGGCCACTCCGGCTCCGATAACAAAAACCTTGGCCGGAGTCACGGTGCCGGCTGCCGTCATCAGCATCGGAAACATTCTCGGAAGCGCATCGGCGGCCATCAATACGGCCTTGTACCCGGACACGGTTCCCATGGACGAGAGCACGTCCATGCTTTGGGCGCGGGTGATGCGCGGCATCAATTCCATGGCAAAGGCCCGGACGCGACGCGTCGTCAATTCCCTGAGGCTGTGGGGATTGGCCAGGGCATCGGCCATGCCGACAAGGATCTGATCGGATTGCATCAAAGGCAGATCGGTTTTGCCTTGTTCGGGATTCGCACCCAACAGTCTGACTTGGGTAATGATTTGAGCAGTTTCAAAGAGTTGCTGACGTGAGGAAACGATGGTGCCGCCTTTCTCCGTATAGGCGTCATCAGGATAGCCGGACGCGGCCCCCGCCCCCGTTTCCACCTGCACGTCCATCCCTTCCTTTTTCAAAGAGAGGAGCGTTGCGGGGATCAGGGCGACCCGCTGTTCACCGGGATAGGTCTCTTTGGGAACACCGATAATCATGGTCTCATCACACGGTCCATACCCCTAGCGACCAAGGAGTCAGCTAAGGCAAACCAGAAACGAATAGCACAAATATTTCATGAGAAGCAAAGTGTTTTTTAGGAAACAAGACCGGATGGGAAAAAGGGGAAGCGGGCTTTTAGGCCCCATAGAGCGTTTCGACGACGTGGGTGGTTTGAAACAGCAATGCGTCGAGCCGCGTGTAGCAGGCATGGCCGAAGAGGTGTTCGTCAGGGGACGTCCCCGTCGCATCATTGTAATCGATGAGCAGGCACTCCCCATCGTTGGGACAACGGGTCACGCGTCGTGTGCATTCCAACCACCGTTCAAATCCGTCATACGGCTCCAAGTTTTCGCGTAAGGCCTGGTCCAGTTCCACTTCCCATGTTGAAGCGGGGACGGCATCGGTTCCGGCGACGGCAAGCTGGTGCACATAGTCGCCGCCGGACGCCATAGGCAGTTCCATCACGATTTGGGGCAACTCCATTTTGGCCAGCCACCGCTTTCCATCCTGCCGGATAGGCCGATGATTCACGAGATGGAGCAGTTTCCCCAGGCTCTCCGTGTCCCACCCGTACCGGATGGGTGTGCCGAGCGTCACCACGTCCAGCGAGGGCCAGGCGGCAAATTGGTTCTCTGCCAACAAGCGGTCCAGTTCCTGCAAATGTTGAATCGATTCCGGCGGGGTCTCGCGTTGCTCATAAAAATAGGCCAGGGTTTCGAACACGGTGTCGCGCACCGACGAGTCTCCCGGAGCCATCAGATTGGAAAGGAGCGCCGGCAACTGGCCGGCGTGGCCATGGGCGACAATCAATATTCGGTCGCCGGCCTGCAAGTTTTGTTGTGTCTTGAGGTGATCGAGTTCGTGCAAGAACGCCAATGCCCCTTCCATGCGACCGGGGTGGTGGTGCAGGGACGACCACAGGTAGCGTTGGACGGTCAGCCCGTGAGAACTCGCGAGCCCGTCCCTGAACGCGTTGACGTACTGTTCGGAAAAGTTTGCTCTGTCGTTCAGCAGGGTGTCCAGCTTGGTTTTGCCGGCCTCGTCATTGACGAAAGGGGGTTGGCAGGAGGGATCGTGTGATGAGCGTTGATATTCATCGGGGCGAAGGCTCGCCAGGAGAGACTCCAACCCCGGAATGCCGCGGGAGTAGCCCCGCTTGAGCCCTCCGACTTCATCAAGACGTCCTGACCCGAAGAGGTCGGCACCCAAATAGGAGCCATACACCAGGACGACCGCGCGGACTCCCGCGTCCCATATGCGTGTGCCCAGGCGTCCGAGTGCATCATGCCAGGCTGGGGAAAAGGGCGGAGCCCCGGGTTCAAACGACACGTACCGGGCCCGATCTCCCGGATCTGAACGGGAATACTTGGAATGCAGAAAATTATTTGCCGTGGGCATGAGCTGGAATCCGGATGACTCAAAGGCTGTCTTGCCCCGCTGTCTTACCGTGAAAAGGGATTCATGCGCAAATCGGAGATGCCTGTTAAGACGCGACCAGCCCTCTTCTTCGCGTAGTTGACCATGGAAAATTCAGCATGGTAAGTTGCCTCCCTGACCTGTCAGAAAGAGGTCTTTGAGGCTTTTTTATAGGAAAGGCATGGTGTGTTCTCACGCCCCTGCGTGACGACAACCCGTCCCGACAACTTTCAATCACCCTGAAAACAGAAACGTGGAAACATGTTTGTGAAAATTACAATTTCTCTCCTTGCGATTTTGGCTTTCGGTTTTCCGGGAAAGGCCCCGGTTTTTGCTGCTTCAACCCCAACCCAGGCCGATCACGTCCTGCTGTTTGTGTTGGAGGGCGTGGGCAACGACGTGATTCAAGACGGGACCATGCCGGTTCTTCAGAAACTCGCCCGGGAAGGGGCGGTCACCTGGAAGGCCCAATCGGTGACTCCGTTCACGGTACCGGCCATGGCCAGTCTCCTGACGGGGCTGCCCGTCAAGAAGCACCGGGTGAATCAGGAATGGGAAACCTACGATTTTTCCCGGTCGTTTCTTCGGTCTCCCACCTTGTTCGATTATCTGGACCTGGCCGGCGGGGTGGATACGGCGCTTTTCATCATGGATGAGCGGTTTTATCAATTGGCCAGACCGGAAATTTACGTGGACTTGCAAACGTGCGGGAAAGCCAAACCCCATTGCAATCCCTCAACCTTGGTGGGATATATTGAAGATTACCTGAAAAAAGTGACCAGCGCGGGTGGCTATAATTTTCGTATTTTCGAGATACCCGGGCTCCTGGTGGCCCATCTTCCTGAACCGGCGGATATCGCCCGCAAACGCGGATGGGACTCGAAACAGTATACACAGGCGCTCCAAGAGGTTGATACGGCCGTCGCAGACATGATGGCGGTCTATCGCGAATATGGCGTCCTGGACAAAACCATGGTCATGGTGACGGGCTTGAAGGGACCGGATTCCCCGCAAGCCACAAACGCCAAGATGGGGGCTCCCCGACAATCCCCGGTGCCTTGGCTTGCCTGGGGTGCGAACGTGAAGCCGGGGTATACCATTTCCGAACACGTGAGTATTATGGACATCGGAGCCACGGTGCTTGAAGCGCTTGGATTGGAAACCCATACGGAATGGGAAAGTCGCGCCCTGACGGACATTTTTCAAAAGCGACCGGAACGAAGGACAACGGGAAATGAGACGTTCGAGCTTAAATCTTCCACGATTCGTCAACAATAGCATCTTGGCATGCAGTCTCATCGGAACCGTGCTGGCCGGCGACGTCAGCGCGGCGCGGGAGGCCGTGAATCCGTTAACGCGGGAGTATGCGATTACGATCGATCCCACGGCGCTTGATCCCCCGACGTGGTGGCACGTGCCGGGCGTGACCCCGTTGATCTGGACCAATGACCCCATTACGTATGAATCCTATAAGACGACCGATGTGCGGGAAATCAAATTGAAACCGGGCGAGTATCGTTTCGGGACCTTCACGTTCGATTTTGCGTTTCGGGTCACGTTGGAGGGACAGTTGGAATTTGATCGAACCTTATCGCAATGCGTGGACGGGCTCGGAACGGCCAGGCTCGTCATTCGGTGTAGCCATACGCAACCGTATAAACAAGAACGCGATTACGATTATCCCTCCGTCCCTTGATACGCATCATCAACTCATGTCACAGACTGTAGAACACTGGATCGAAGCGTTAGACGACGTTGACGACGCGACGCGGGAAGAAGCCGCGAAGGCGCTCGCCGAGTTGGGTGATCCGGAGACCCTCGAAGCGCTCTCCGTGGCCCTGGAGGATGATTATTGGGCCGTTCGGGTACACGTGGGGAGGGCGTTTGCGAAAATCGGCGGGGACGTGGCCAGTGATGCGCTCATCACGTTGTTCAACGACAATATGATGGAAGTGCAGGATGAGGCCGTGTCCGCCATGGCCTCCATGGGGAAGAACACGATCCAGAAACTCATTCCCTGTTTGAAGGATGACCGGTGGCGCGTTCGGCAACAGGCCGGGAAGACCCTGGGATTGCTGAAAGAGCCCGACGCCGTCCAACCGTTGATGATCGCCTGTCGAGACCGTGACGGTGCCGTGAAAAGTGCGGCGGCTGAAGCGTTGGGGCAAATCGGTGATCCTCGAGCCGTTCCGGTGTTAATCAAGCTGTTTAAGGATACGTCGAAAATTGTCCGGGAAACCGCCGGAACGGCCCTCGTGTATATTGGCGAAGCCTCCATTCCCGCCCTCGTGGAAACGCTGGATGATCCGCACTTCGTGGTCCGCTGTCATGGCGTGCGGGCGTTGGGCGGCATGACGACCGACTACCAAATGGGCCGGGCGTGGACCAGGGACGGGCGCGTGGTCGAGGCGTTGATCCGGGCGTTGAAGGATGAAGACCGGGCGGTTCGCGAAGATGCCACGATTGCCTTGGGAATTATCGGGGATCCCCTGGCCGTTGACTGCCTCATCGACGCCATGAGGGATGGAGCCGTGAAACGACACGCGATTGCCTCGCTGGGAATGATCGGAGACGCCCGAGCCTTGCCACCCGTGTTGGATGCCCTGAAAGGCAAGGGCATCGCGCAACAGGGAAGGCCGACGCCCGGGTGTATTATCAGTGAAGATCAACTCATCAAAGAAGCCGCGGCCACGGCGCTGGGACATTTTCGGGATCCCAAGGTGATTCCTGATCTGATCCTGTTGTTAAAGGATATCGTGTTGCGGGAGTACGCCGCCTCTTCGTTGGTGCTGATCGGAGACGCGGCCATCGAATCGTTGGTGGCCTTTCTCCATGATCCGGAAGCCTCCAAGGTGGAAAAAGAAAGCGAACGGGTGTTGGCGTTTGCGTCGACCCGGCTGACGGCATCAAGCGCATTAAAGAAAACCGTCCTGGAAACCTTGGATAAACTTGGTTGGGAGCCGCCCAGAGACGATCCGCACACGGACGTGAAGGATATTGAATATACCGACCCGGATAAGGTGCTTGGCGAAGAAGGCCGCTTCGGGCCGTCGGGAGACTTTGCCAAACCCGCCAAACCCTACCGTATTGAACGCTGATCCCCTGGTTCCGTTCTCGTTCGGCTGAACGAGTCACGCCACCCTCTCGTGATGCAGGAAAAAGCCGGGTTCGCCGTCACGGCTTTTGGAAGTGGAGAATTCCCCAGGTGAGATGACCGCCCGTGCCGCCGTCGATCCAGTGTTGGAGACCGCTTTGCATGCGTTCGATGTAGTCCTCGCTACAGACGCGCACCAAACTCCATTGATTGGCGCGAACTTCTTCCAGGACCCGCCCGTAATGCGTCGCCAGGTTTTCAGAGAGGTCCTCGATGGTCAGCTCTTTGAACCCGAGTCCCAACAGCGTATCCTTGTAGCGCGGAATTGAACCCAGCGAGTCGAGGTGAATACGGTCGAGAATGGGTTGCAGGGCTTCCTTGGGACACGTTTCACTCTGCATCGGGTCGGTAAAAATAAACTGTCCTCCCGGGGAAAGGATCCGATTGACTTCTTCAAAGACCTTCTCGCGGTTCCCGCTGTGCAGAATAGCATCCTGCGACCAAACCACGTCCACGCTGTGATCCGGTATGGGAATATCTTCAAAACTGCCGTCAACCACGTTGATGACGAGGGAGTATTTCCCCTGGGCGTTGAGTTCACGGTTTCTGGCATTTTGCGTTTCGCTCAAATTCAGACAGCCGACCTGGCACCCGTAATGCTGGACCAGGTACCTGGCTGACCCGCCGTACCCGGAGCCGATGTCCAACACCCGGGTCGCCGGCCCGAGATCCTTGACCATGGAGGCCATTTTCTCGACCGTTTTGCGACTCGCGTCGAAAATGGTATCCGTGTCGTGTTCATACAGACCGACGTGAATGTCTTCGCCCCCCCATACGGTGGCATAAAATCGGTCGGCATCATGGCTGTTGTAGTAGCTTCTGGCGGTCTCGACGGACTGAGAATACCCCACTGAGACTTTCACGGGCCGTTCTTCGTTCTTATACAGTTTTTCAGCAACGTGGACATAGAAATCAGGGTCATCGACCCGGTGGGTCTCTTGAAAGTCCGCAAACGTTTTGACTTGCTGAAATCCCACCTCTCCCATGAGTTTTCTCACGTAATCCTTGCGTAAAGGGAACATGTTGAGATGGTATTCCGAGTCGTCGGGGAACCGGTACCGGAATCGGGCCAAGCCTTCATCCACGTATTCAGGCTCGGCGCTCACGTTGTCCCCACAATAATAATAGACGTGTTTGGAGGTGAACCCGTTATCGAGTATCCCGTCGTAATTCCGTTGATCGAGGATCAGGACGCCATCGTGGTGCAGCACCGAATAAAATTCGGCAAGGGCTTTCCGGCGATCCTGTTCCGAAAACAGATGGGTCAGAGAATTACCTAAGCAAATGACCGCATCATATTGGGTGTGAATATCTCGACTCAGCCACCGCCAGTCAGCATGGAGGGTCTTCATGATAAAACCCACGCGTGTCGCATTTTCAAAGGCTTGCGCCAGCATTTCCGGGCTGCCGTCCGCGCTGGTCACGTCGAACCCGGCCTTCAGGAGCCGGATGGAGTGAAATCCCGTTCCCGTGGCCACGTCCAGTATCCGTTGGACGCCGCGTTCTTTCAGGATATTGATGAAAAAGTCCCCTTCACTTGTGGCTCGAGCCTCCCAATCGATGAGTTCATCCCATTTTCTGACAAAGCCATGGACGTATTCACGTTTGTATTGGTCGGTTTTTCGTTGGGCGATGGGGTTATCACCGTACAGCTGTTCTTTACCCATGGTCCACCTCCTCAATGATGAGACTCGCAAGCCTTTCCCTGTCGAGCAGGTTCGACTCTTGGCTTGATGAAAAACGGGAAAGGGCTTGCGGAACCCCCACTCTAACGATTTGGACCACTTGGGGCAACCCTTAATCCGTCTGATGGAATTGATCTTGAGTTCTTGGGACGTTCCCGGCAAACTATCGAGACAACGCCATTTCATTCCGTGATGACAGGGTTTGTTCTAACCTGTGAATTTTAAATGTTTTTTGTGAATCATGCCGCTCTGACGGCAAACAAGGGATCGTTTCTCGCACGCCTTTTCCATGAAAACCGCCACTCGGGTCTTTAAAATTTCCTTTTCCCTTGCCGCGGCATTTTTGGTATGGGGGGCCGCGGCTCCCACACAGTTGGCCACGGTCACCGCCGCTATCCAGCGCTGGTTGCTCGATGCTTTTGGGTGGTTCTATCTCTTATGCGCGGTCGGGCTTCTGGTCATGGCGGTCACGCTGATCTTCTCAAGGTACGGAGATATCCCCTTGGGAAAAGATGGGGAAAAGCCGGAATTTCCGTTGGTGACCTGGTTTGCCATGTTGTTTTGTGCCGGGATGGGAATCGGGCTGGTGTTTTGGGGGGTCGCGGAGCCCATCGCCCATTTCTATGACCCGCCCAGAGGGGTGGGCGAGACACCGGAAGCGGCCAGCTTGGCTCTCCAGTATTCTTTCTTTCATTGGGGGCTCCACCCCTGGGGAATTTACACCATGGTGGCCATGTCCTTGGCCTATTTTCAATTTCGAAAAGGCAAACCAGGGTTGTTCAGTGCAAGTTGTGAACCAATTTTGGGTGAACGAGCGAAAGGACCTATCGGACAAGTCATTGATATTATTGCCGTTTTTGCCACGGTATTCGGGGTGGCCACGTCATTGGGCTTTGGAGCCATCCAAATCAGCGGGGGGGTATCCTATCTGTTTGCCCTGTCCAATACCGTCATCCTTCAGTTGGTGATGATCGCCGCGGTCACGGTGTTGTACATCTTGTCCGCGCAGACCGGCCTTCACCGGGGCATCAAATATTTGAGCAACCTGAACATGGTGCTGGCGGTCTCGCTGATGGGATTTCTTCTGTTCTTGGGTCCGACGAAATTCATTATGGACGTCTTTACCTCGGCGTTGGGCGAGTATCTTCAGAATTTGCCGACGATGAGTCTGTATCTGGCGCCGTTCGACGACTCCCGGTGGATACAGGATTGGACCTTGTTTTACTGGGCCTGGTGGATTGCGTGGGCGCCGTTCGTCGGGACCTTTATCGCCAGAATTTCTCGAGGGCGGACCGTCAGGGAGTTTGTCCTGGGGGTGTTATTCGTCCCGACGCTCTTTTGCGCGTTCTGGTTTTCGGTTTTTGGCGGGACGGCCATTTCTTTGGACATGTTTGAGCAGGTGGGCATGAAACAGGTCATTGAAGCGCAGGGGAAAGAGGTCGCCCTGTTTACCCTGTTGGAGCATTTTCCCTTTGGAGAGATCATGTCACTCATTGCGATCCTGTTGATCGCCACGTTTTTCATCACGTCGGCGGATTCCGCCACGTTTGTGTTGGGCACGTTAACGTCGAACGGCAATCTGAACCCGCCGAATGCCATCAAGTTTACGTGGGGCATTATCCAATCCGTCGTGGCGGCGGTGTTGCTGTGGTCCGGTGGGCTGAAGGGCCTTCAAATGGGCTCGATTCTTGCCGCGTTTCCCTTCGCCGTCATCATGCTGCTCTTGATGGCGTCTCTCTTCCGGTCGTTCAGGGAAGAAGTGGGTTCGCAAGCCCCTCCGCGGGCGGGCACCCATTCGCTTCGCTCAGGGCAGGCTCCGGCCCTTCCCAACGGGGGGGCGTAGGCTTCCCCCTCCCTATGTCCGCGATTTCATTGACCATCAAAAAATCGCTGTGATAAGTTGCCAAGATGAGGTTGTTCAGTAATTCGTTGACAATTTCTGCCTCTTCTTTCCCCTCCTTTGTAAGGAGGGGTGAGGGGAGGTAGAGCCCGAGCCGGAGTGAGTAGGTTGCGTGTGGTAGTCGGTGCCGGTGCCCGCTGGGTGCGTGACTCTACCCCACCTAGCCTCCCCTTACAAAGGGGAGGGACAAGCCGCCCCTGCTTTCCTGGTTCCCCTTTTGTAGCCCTTCATTCAGTCAACGAATCACGGAACCCAGACAGGTCTGACCATGGCCGATAGTGTGGCGGAGCACATTGCCGCCTTAAAGGATGAGGATTGGGGCATCCGTGAAGATGCGGCCGTTGCCCTTGGCGAATCCCGGGACCCGAGAGGAGTGAATCCGTTGATTGAGGCCTTACGAGATTCCGATCGAGCCGTAAAAACGGCTGCCACCAGTGCGTTGACGGCTATTGGAGCCCCGGCAGTCGTGGACTTGAGTTACTGTCTACAGGACCCGGACTTGTCCGTGCAGGAGGCCGCGGCGTCCATATTGTCCGAGATTGCCGATGAGCGGGTGCTTGAACCGTTGGAGTCCGCGCTCCTGAGCCAGGATTGGGTCGTGCGAATGCATGCCGTCCGTGCCGTGGGGCGACTCGGGAACCCACGGTCGGTCGAGACCCTGGTACTGCTTCTCCAGGATAAGGTGCCGGCGGTACGCGATGAAGCCATTGCGGCCCTGGTGTCCATGGGTGAGTCGGCGGTTGAGCCTTTGGTGAACGCGCTGGAAGATCAGGATTGGCGGATCCGGCTTCGAGCCACGGAAGCCTTGTGTGTCTTGAAATCCTCAACGGCCGTCAAGCCGCTGGTGGGGATTTTGCAGCACGATCCCGATACGGCCGTGCGCCAAGAGGCCGCCCGGGCACTCGGACATATCGGCGACGGTGCCGCAGTCGATGCCCTCTTGGGGGTCGTTGAGGAGCCCCGTCTTCAGGTTCGCGTCATCGAAGCGCTCGGGAGAATCGGCGATCGACGGGTTCTCCCATTGTTGTTTCGACTGATTGGCGAGTTGAAGACGAGCGACTATGAAGATCGCACCCCGGCCTGTGAAGATAACCGGTATGAAAAGGATCTGGCCAGCGTGGAAGAGGCCATACGAGCGCTTGCGCGCATTCATGACGAGGAAGCCATTCCTCTTCTGGTGACGGCCTTGCAGAGCACCTTGATCCGGAACGAAGCGAGTGAAGCCTTGGTCCAGTTTGGACAGAAGGCGATTACTCCCTTGGTGAGCCGGCTGCAACGTGAACAGGATGAAAACATTCGCTACCATATCAGGGAAACCCTGACCCAATTGGGATGGAACCCCAAACGGGTGCGGTTATAGCACCCACTGCGAATGAAGAGCTGAGACCACACCGCCATGCCGAAAGAAACCATTGAAGTCATCGTGACCGAGCTTGACCATGAAGAAGATTGGCGCCGTATGCGCGCCACGGCCACGTGTCTGAAAGGAGGGCCCAGCGTCGTGGCTCTGGTCATCGAAGCCATGAAAACCGGGACACCGGCCTATCAGATTGAAGCGGCGAGAATGTTGGCGAGGATCCGCGACCCTCAGGCGGGCGTGCCGCTGGTGACGCTGATGCAGGGCGAGGAGGAAAGCGTCAGAGAGGCCGTCGTGGAGTCGCTGGAACAAATGGCCGGCATCGTGAATGAAGAGACGGCGGCGGCCCTGGTCGAACTGTTGAAGAATGACACGCTTCAGCCCTCCGTCACGAAATTGTTGGGAGTCATTCCGACGTCGATCGGCCCCCTGACCGCCATGCTCAAGGACCCGGATGAAGATGCGCGGGTGAACGCCGCCCACATTCTCGATCATCTCCTGGATCCACGCTCCGCCGATGCGTTGGTCGATGCGATGGGAGATCCCGCTTTGTGCGACATCGCGATTCAGACCCTGAAAAAGCTCGGCGCTATTCGGGATCGCATCGACGAGATTATGGATGAATTGCGGGACGTGGAAGAGTCCGAACTCCGCGAAGGGGCGCGGCAGGAAGCGGTGCATAAACTGCATCCGATCGGCCGGCCGACTGTCGAAATTCTCATTGAATACCTTGAAGACGATGATTGGGTGGTGCGTGAAGCTGCGGCCGACGTGTTGGGGAAAATCGGAGACGTCCGGGCGGTGGAGCCGTTGATCGATCGCCTCAAGCGGGATAAAGATACGGGCGTGAAAGAGCTGGCGACGAAGGGGTTGGGACTCATTGGAGACGCCAGACCCGTGGATCTCCTGATTGACATGATTCCCATCAAACCGTTACGAGTATTGGCAGTGGAAGCTTTGGAAAAGATCAAAGACGTGGAAGCCTTGCGTCCCCACGCGGAAGTGTTCAAGAAAATGAAAAATGACCGTGATGGGTTGGTGTCGTATAACTCCGGGGTGATCATCGATAAATTGGAAGCCGCCGCCTTGCAGATGGATGAAACGCAGTGGGCGGAGAAGGAGCAGGTGAATGGCTGAGAGTCAGCGCATTGAAGAATTATTGTCCGCCCTTCGGGATGAAAACGAAGGGCTGCAAAATTATGCGGCAGCCGGACTCGGGCAAATGGGCGACTCGGCCATCCCTCGCTTGATCGAGATGTTTGAGGATGACGATCTCGTGATTCGTGAGGCGGCGGTCTCGGCCATTGTGCAAATAGGGGAATCGGTGATAGATCCCTTGATTGAAGCGTTGGAAGAGGATGAATGGACCGTGCGGGAACAGGCGGCGTCCGCGCTCGGGAAACTGAAAAGCTCCCGGGGGGTGCCCTCCTTGGTGAAGGCGCTAAAAGACAAAGACGGGGGCGTCCGAACCGCCGCGGTCTGGGCTTTGGAACGGATCGGAGACCCCGAAGCCGTACCGGCCCTCGTGGACTTATTAATGGATGCGATGTTGCGGGAAGACGTCGCGCGCGTGTTGAAAAAGATCGGGGACACCCGAGCCACGGATGCCTTGATCGACGGGCTGAAAGGATCCAATTGGATTGTCCGCCGCCATGCCGCCGAAGCCCTTGGAAAAATCGGGGATCCCAAAGGATTTTCTCCGTTGGTGGAGGCCTTGACGGATGAGGACTGGCTGGTTCGCCGGAATGCGGCTGAAGCATTGGCCCGGTTGGGCGATTCCCGCGCCATCCAGCCGGTGGTCGCCTTATTGGAAGATGAAAACGAAATGGTCCGCGATACCGCCGAAGGCGTATTGGCGAGTCTAGGATGGAAACCCGAGTCTTGATGAAGAAGGAGAAGTAGATATGGCAGATCCAGTTCCAACCCCTCTTGTTCAGATCAGTCCCAAAAGTGCCAAGAAGGACGGCTTTAATCTGGTGACCGAAAACGTCATCGCCGTCAACCTGGAGGCCCGGCAACTCGAAGTCGAGCTGTTGGCCTATGATGGAAAAACCGTGTTATTGGAAGTGGCCGAGGAAGCGCTGGATGATCTGCAAAAGATCAAGCCGGGCGACGGGGCGACCTTCCGTATCGTCGAGGAAGAAGGCAAGCGGCTGGTCAAGCAGTTTCGCATTCGGGCGAAAGATCCCAACGTCGTCAAAGTCGATGCCGCGTTGATGGACTTAAAAGATTCGCACTGGCTCAATCGCAAATATGCCATTGAGATGCTGGGAGAACTCAAAGCAGGCAATGCCGTGGATGACCTCGTCGAATGTTTGGAAGACGAAGTGGGTGACGTCCGGCATCGAGCCTATGAAGCCTTGATTAAGATCGGGGCGCCCTCCGTTCCCAGAATCATTCCGCTGTTGGTGTCGGAAGAAGATGAATTGCGCCAGTCCGCCACCGAGATTCTTCGAAAAATCGGCAAGCCGGCTGTGGAACCCCTGGCCACGGCTTTGGCCGATGCCGACGGTCCGCTGAAAAAACGGATTACCAAGGTGTTGGATCGTATGGGGTATAAACCCAAAGAGGCGTAAGCCGGCGCCGGCACAACCCGGCGGCGTAGCGGTCAGGACGTTGTATGCGGATTGACGCCGACGGCCGGGCGGCCCACCGAAACGTAATGGAACCCGCACTCGGCAACCCGTTCGGGGTCATAGACGTTCCGGAGGTCAATAAACACCGGGACGCGCAGCAGCGATTTCACGTGATCCAAATCCAGGTTTCGGAATTGATTCCATTCGGTGGCCAACACGACGGCATCCGATCCTTTCATGGCCTCATACGCATCCTGACAGCCGACCAAGCCGGGTAGCGCCTTGAGCGCTCCTTCCAATCCTTCCGGGTCATAGGCCCGGATGGTGCAGCCTTCCTTCATCAGGTGTTCCGCGATCATCAACGCGGGGGAATCCCTGAGGTCGTCGGTATTGGGTTTGAAGGACAAACCCAACAAGGCCAGCGTCTTCCCTTGGACACCGTTCACCGTGTCACGGATTTTATCGACCATGCGAGACCGCTGTTGTTCGTTCACCCGTTTGGTCGTGGCCGCCAATTTCATGGCATAGCCCGCTTCTTCTCCAATGTGCATCAACGCGGCCGTGTCCTTTCCGAAACAGGAGCCGCCGTACCCGGGTCCGGCGTGCAGGAACTTGGCCCCGATCCGTTTATCGAGCCCCATGGCTTTCGCCACGGTTTGCACGTTGGCATCCACCAGTTCGCACAGGTTGGCGACTTCGTTGATAAAGGAAATCTTGGTGGCCAGGAAGACGTTCGACGCGTATTTGATCACTTCCGCCGTTGGAACGTTTGTCACCACGAAGGGCGTTTCAATCAGATACAACGGCCGATAGAGATCCTTCAGGATGGCCGCGGCCTGTTCGGTCTCGACGCCGATGACCACGCGGTCCGGACGCATGAAGTCTTCAATCGCGGATCCCTCCCGTAAAAACTCGGGGTTGGATGCCACGTCGAAGTGGATGGGTTTCGGTTGCTGTGCCTTGATCAGATCCCTCACTCGTATCGCCGTCCCCACGGGGACCGTCGACTTGGTGGCCACGACCTTGTATCCGGTCATGCGGTTCCCGATGCTCCGAGCCACTTCATCCACGTAGGACAGATCGGCCGAACCATCGAGGTTCGAGGGCGTTCCGACCGCGATAAAGATCACCAACGCCGTATCCACGGCCCGGTTCAAGTCGGTGGTGAAGCTGAGCCGGCCGGATTGGAGGCCTTTGGTTACGAGCGCGGCGAGACCGGGTTCATAAAACGGCACGTGACCACGCTCCAATTGTTGGATGCGCGAGGCATCCACGTCCATACACGTCACGTTGAGTCCGAATTCCGCGAAACACGCGCCGGTGACGAGTCCCACGTATCCCGTTCCGAGAACACTAATATGCATCGCAACCTCTTGGATGAAAAAGAAGTGACATTTCGAAATAATGAAGACGAACGACCATCCGTCACATAGTCGGTACAGGGTATCACAACTTGAGGAAAAATGAATGGCGGAGGCGACAGAGCAGTGTCAGATTGCTCTTTCCCTGTATGGCATTTCTTGACAGGGTAGCATAGGCGAACTAGAATCAAAAACGAACATCCTTCCCAGAGCGGGAATAGCTCAGTGGTAGAGCATCGCCTTGCCAAGGCGAGGGTCGGGGGTTCAAATCCCCTTTCCCGCTCCAATTTCCCACAACGCAGCCGATGGATTTGAACTTCCGACCGGGGATTCCGAAAGGGGTAGGCCGATTGCCGGCTTTTTCACCTTACTTCCACCCGTTCCGGGACGAGTACGAGATGCCAGGGGGGCACTTCTTCGCTCATGTGACGAAAGTGTCGAGCGGTGCTTCCGGCGGGCATGCCGGGAAAGACGGCGCCACGGCGGATTTCCACAAAACGGAAACGCCAGGTGCCAGGTTCCCGTTCTCGAAGAGTTTGATCTGTGGGGAGAGTCTGTCGAAGAGGGGTGACCTCCGACAGGTTACAGCGTTCTCCGATTTTTAACGATGTCAGGGCGTGATGAACGTGTCCGAAGATCTCCGGCAGAACGTCCGGAGTGAAGACGACGTCCGTGGGGCGCATGCCGGGATCTTCAACCAATTGCGCGAGGATTTCCCAAAACACTTCGTCATCAATGGCCGCCAGCACACAGAGGGCTCCGCGACGAGCCGCAAGGGTCAACAGCGCCAGCGGACCTTGAATCGCGAATTTCCAATGCGGAAAGGTCAATGCCTTTCCCCGATGTCTGACTTCCAGGGCCTCCTCTCCGCGGACGCGAACCGTCCGGTATTCGCCTTTGGTACTGGTGAGGTGCGCGCGGATGGCTGCCGGCGATAACCGCGTGGGCTCATAGGCAAAAGTCGGTGTGGCCGGCGCGTGACAGGTGACCATGGTGTAACGAGCCAGCAGGTGAGGTCGCGATGAAAGATCCGTCATGTCCACTCCGCCCCAAAACCGGAATTGAAGATTGTCCGGCGGATACTGGGCAAATCGGCGAAGGCGCACCGGGTCGGCATGGTACGCGCCGCCCAATTGTGAACCGGGCTGGAGGCGATCCACGGCATGAAGCGTGAGGGTTTTCCCGCTTTGCTGAAATGAAGGCAGATAATGCTCCAGCAATTCTTCTTCAAACGATAAATCGCCTGCTCCCAAATCGAGCAAAGACGGCTCTTCCGCCTGAAGAAGAAGTTCATAGGGCGATTCGTTTTGTTGCACGAAGGCTTCCACGTCATGAGGGGCGAGCCCGCACGACGAGGAATCTTCTTCCTGGACCAGAGCAAAGTACACGCATAAGGCTCGAATCGCCTTTGTGGGAGGGAGTCCTGTCAATTCTTTGAGCCGGGCAGGGTCGATCCCGCCCGCTGAGGCAGGGGGTGTCCCAAGGCCGGCAACCAACCCTTCCCGAAGCGTGCTGGGCAATGGGCTGCGTTGGATGCGTTCCACGAGCCGTTCCAGGGTGTGCGCCAGTCTGGAGCGATGAACCAGTTTCCGGGCAGACTCCCAGGCACCGGGGTCCGCGGTTTTGCTTTCCTTCAGGAGTCGGCGAAGTTGAGCAGGGTCTTGCGGAGTTGCCGGGTCATCCGAAGAGGCCGGCATGGAAGGGGTGCTCGACACCAAGAAAGCGTAGCTTTCGATTTCGTCACGAGTCAAGATTTGCCGGGAGTGATAGGTTGCGGCGGGATAGCCCCTATGCTACACCATGCGCATGCCGCAGTCCGTCACCTGCCGTCGAGTCAACACATGGGCGTTCGTGGTACTTGCCTGTGGGCTTCTGGCGGCAACGATTGCTGCTGCCACGGTCCCTTCCCCCGGTCATTATCGAGTCGGCCAGATCATTGAGCCGAAAAACAATACCACCCTTTCGGACCTGGAATTCCGCGCGATTCTCCAATCGGTTGTTATCATCTATATCGGCGAGGCGCATTACACGCCGTCTCACGTTGCTGCCGCATTGCAGGTGCTCCAAAGCGTGCTCGGCGGAAGCCGAAAACCGGTCCTGGGCATGGAAATGTTCAGTTGGGACGGGCAAGCCGGGCTTGATCGTTTTTTCAAGGGAACGGTGACCTCGACGGAGGAGTTTCTAGCCGAATCCCAATGGAAGAACAATTGGGGGGGGAAATATGCGGATTATTCGCCACTTGTCGATTTTGCGAAGACCCACAGCCTCACGTTACTGGGCCTCAATCCGCCGCGTCCGCTTGTCAGGAACGTGGCCAAACAGGGACTCGCGGCCATAGGAAACGATCAGGAGGGACAACAATGGACCATTCCCGTTCCGTTCCCTGCCGACGACCCTGAGTATCGACGCGTGATTTACGAGCAAATTGAACAATGTCATGCAGGCCTATCACAGGCGGTCTATGAGAAAATCTATGAAGCCTCCGTCTTTCGGGATGAAGGCATGGCCTCCGTCATTGCGACGACGGTCAAACTGGATGGACCTGAACCGACGACCTTTGTCAGTTACACCGGCGCCGGGCATATCCAGTATGGGCTTCCTATTCCCAAACGGGTCAGACGGCAATTGGGTACTCCCGTCAAAGACGTCACGGTGTATCTCCACGCGCTGGACCCCGAACACCCGGAAGACGTCGACCATTTGATCGACGAACGCATTGCGGATTACGTGTGGCTCACGGCATTAGGCCCGCAAGGGAGGCAACCCCGGTGCGGGGAATAGCCTCAGTACAGGGGTTTGAGAAATTGCGGCAGAAGAAGGCCATCAATGTTGGCAACCAGGACCAATCTAGCCCCATTGGGAGTGAATTTTCTGAGAATCTGGTCGCGCCATTTTCATGGGCGTCTCCTCAACCTAGCGACTACCTCTGACAAGTTCTCACGCCTCGAAGCGTCAGGGCTTCGAGGACCTGACAGGACTGCTCATGGGCGGAAGCCTATGAGCAGTATCCTCAATCGGCCATGCTATTTATTCTTGCGTTTACGCTTCTTGGCTTGTCTCTGACGTTTGCGCAAATGCTTGGGGTCTTGAAGATTTCGGAGTCTCGCGCTTGCTTGTTCTTGCTTCTTCTTTTCTCGAGTCTTCCAGGCCTTATCTTTTTCAGATTCGAGTTGTTTGATCTTTGTTTCCGCTTCTAATGCACGTTGTGTCGCCGATCTTTCTTTCTGTTGAGCTTCTTCTGCTCGACGCCAACCCATTTGTGCAACAAAAAATGGTTTCTCGAGGTCTGGTGTCTGTTCAAATGCATCATCAATATCTTTAGTATACGCCATTATCCCCTTGACATACTTAACTAAGGCTACTACCATGTTGGCATGGACTGGGATATGCTCACAGCCGTTGCAACATCAGAAATCGCTCTTCGTGTGGTTTGGGTTCTCGGAGGGGCACT
>MPMZ01000042.1 GCA_002238765.1 Nitrospira sp. bin75 | reverse complement strand
ACAATGTCTCGGAGTTCGCGGCTCCCACCCAGCCGGCGACCCACCCGTTTGAACGGATGCTGCTGGAGTTGGGCATCAAGCATCGGTATACCCGGCCGTATCGGCCACAGACCGACGGCAAGGTGGAGCGGTTCTGGCGGACCCTGAACGACGACCTGATCGACGGCACCACGTTTGCGTCCCTGGAGGAATTTCGGGATGAATTGGCGCAATACCTCCTCTACTACAATGAGGTGCGCCCGCATCAGGCGCTGGAGGGAAAAACGCCCAAGCAAATCAATGAATCTTGTCAACGAATTACTGAACACATACAAGGATGACGGAGAGGGCAAGGATGTACTACGAGATCCTTCGCCTACGGCTCAGGATGACCACTCTGGTATTTTGTTCAGGATGACAACGAGACAAAGGGTACCCTCTGTCCTTCAGCGGTCATTCTGAATTCAGCAATTGTGAGGAGAGGGAAGGGCAAATGGTCATGGTCGGGGCGAGCCGATTTGAACGGCCGACCTCTCGCACCCCAAGCGAGTGCGCTACCGGGCTGCGCCACGCCCCGACTATGATGCCATCACTGAAGAAAGGCTGACCCTCTCGTCGGTTTACTGAAGAGAGGTTCCGGTCTTCTGACGATTCGACGCATTCAACATCGCCAGGATATTCTGGAGTTCTTCTTTTATCTGCTGTACCTGCCCCACCGGAATCGGGGTGCGCCCTCGATGGCGACGCCAGTACCGTTTGAGGCCCGTGATGGTATAGCCTTCTTCATACAGCATCCGTTTGATTTCCAGAACGATTTCGATCGTCTGTTTATCATACACCCGATGCCGCCCCTGACTCTTTCTGGGGCGAAGAAAGCTGAACTCGGATTCCCAAAAACGCAGCACGGAAGCCGGCAATTTCGTAATCGTACTGACTTCGCCAATCTTATAAAACGCCTTGTCCGGGAATTTACTCGCCATGGATATTCCCAACGACGGCCCCCTGCCGGCCAACACACGTGGTTGGTGTACGGTCCTACGAGTTCACATCTCTCTTGAAGATCTGACTCGCTCGAAAGGTGACCACCCTTCGAGGGGTGATGGCAATTTCTTCGCCGGTTCGAGGGTTCCGCCCTTTACGTTCTCCTTTGTTTCGCACCATGAAATTTCCGAAGCCCGCAATTTTCACGGCCTCGCCTTTGCGCAGCACGTCCTTCATGCACTGCAAGACGTACTCCACCAAGCCCATGGCTTCGGTTTTGGAAACGCCTACTTGTTCACAGATGTAATTGGCAATATCGGCTTTACGCATGGTCCCCCCGGGGCTCACTCATCTTTTTTCCCGAGGACATATACCGGATTGGTCTTGCACGGTATCGAGCAAGCACCGGATTGTCAAGAAACCAGGGATCAGCCTTGACTCGACTCCACCGGCTCATCGCGCTCGCTCTTCAGCAGTTTATACTCGATGCTGTCGGCCAAGGCCTGCCAACTGGCCTCGATGATATTCTCCGACACGCCCACCGTGCCCCAGGTACTTTTATGATCACCGGATTCAATCAGGACCCTGACCCTTGACCCGGTTCCATGACTCCCGGCCAACACGCGCACTTTGTAGTCCAACAACTGGACTTCGCGGAGTTCGGGGTAAAATTTTTCGAGCGCTTTCCGTAAGGCATTGTCCAGCGCATTGACCGGCCCGCCACCCTCCGCCGCGGTCTGCTCCACGGTCTGATCGACTTTCACTTTGACGGTGGCTTCCGTAATCGGCACCTCATCGGCGTGCCGTTTCTCGACAATGACCCGCAAGCCCAACAGTTCAAACGAGGGACGATGCGTTCCCATCGCTTCCCGGACCAGCAACTCGAATGATCCTTCAGCTCCTTCGTACTGGTACCCGTCCCGTTCCAGGTTCTTGAGTTGGGCCAACAGTTCCTGGAGATGCGGATGGTCTTTGGAGAGGCTGAAGCCCAAACTTTCGACCTTCTGGACCACGCCACTCCGTCCGGTATTGTCCGAAATCAGCACCCGTTGCCGGTTGCCCACCGCTTCCGGCGCAATGTGCTCATACGTTTGGGCATTTTTCTGCACGGCGTGGATGTGGACTCCCCCCTTATGGGCGAACGCCGCATCCCCGACGTAGGGTTGCCGCTTATTCGGCAGCAGGTTCGCAATTTCCGAAACGAAATTGGAGACGTTCCGGAGTTGCCGTATCCGGTCGTCTCCCAACACTTCCGCCTTCATCTTCAATTCAAGGTTGGCCAGCACGGAACAGAGATTGACGTTCCCACACCGCTCACCGATCCCGTTGATGGTCCCCTGCACCTGCCGGGCGCCCTGCTGAACGGCCACCAGGGTATTCGCCACCGCCATTTCCGCATCGTTATGCGCGTGCATGCCCAAGGGCACCTGACATTCCTGCTTCACCTGCGCCCAAATGGATTGGATTTCCCACGGCATGGTGCCGCCGTTGGTGTCACAGAGAATAATCCGTTCGGCGCCGCCGTCGGCTGCAGCTTGTATCGTCTGCATCGCATAGGCGGGATCGGCCTTAAACCCGTCGAAGAAGTGTTCGGCATCGTAAAAGACCTGTTTCCCATGGGCTCGCAGGTACGCAATGGAATCCCTGATCAGTTCAAGATTGGTTTCCAACGCGGTGCCCAACGCCTCCGTGACGTGAAAAGTCCAGCTTTTCCCGAACAAGGTGATGATCTTGGTTTCCGCCGCCAGGAGCGCTTGGAGATTGGCATCGGTGTCGGCCGATTGATTGGCCTTTCGGGTCGAACCGAATGCCACGATTTTCGCGTGTTGCAGCGGAATCGCCCGGATGGTCTGAAAGAACTCGATATCCCGGGGATTGGCTCCGGGCCATCCTCCCTCGATGAAATGGATGCCCAACTCATCGAGTTTCTGCGCAATGCGGACTTTGTCGTCAACCGAAAAACTCACGTCTTCGGCCTGCGCGCCGTCCCGCAGCGTGGTATCGTAGATTTCCAAATGATCCATCATCATGCTCTCAGGCCCTATCGGCTGACCGCCGCTTGCAGCGGGCGGTTCCCAAGGGCCATCTCTCCGTACATACTCGAATCACGCGTTCTTTTCAAGGTTTCCTCACGGAGTTCCGGTGTGTTCAGGCGCCTTGTCCAGGCCGAATTCCTGATGAAGAGCCCGGACGGCTTTATCCACGTCACGTTCATCCAGGACGCAGGAAATCTTGATTTCGGACGTGCTGATCATCATGATGTTGATCTTTTCCCGCGCGAGCGTTTGGAACATGCGTGACGCCACGCCCGAATGGGACCGCATGCCGACACCCACCAACGACACCTTGGCAATTTCTTCCGTGACTTCGACGGCCCCCGCGTCGATTTCGGCGGCCGTTTGCTTGACCAGGGCCATCGCACGCGCCAGGTCGCTTCGCGGTACGGTAAAGGAAATATCCGTCAACGCATCCTGATGGCTCACGTTTTGAATAATCATATCCACCACGATCGAGTGTTCCGCCACGACCCCGAAGAGGTTCGCCGCAATTCCCGGCCGATCCGGAACGCCGACTACGGTAATCTTGGCCTGGTTCCGGTCGCCCGTGACTCCGGACACCATCGCCTGTTCCATATCCACGTCTTCATGCGTCACAAGGGTGCCTTCTCCTTCCTGGAAACTCGATTTTACTTGTACCGGAACCCGGTATTTCGCCGCAAATTCCACGGAGCGGGCCTGGAGGACTTTCGCCCCCAAACTTGCCAGCTCCAGCATTTCTTCATAGGACAGTTTCGGAATCCGCCTGGCTGCGGGCACCACGTTGGGATCCGTGGTGTACACGCCATCCACGTCGGTAAAGATGACGCACCGGTCGGCTTTCAACGTCGAGGCCAACGCCACGGCCGTCAGATCCGATCCTCCTCTTCCCAGCGTGGTGACTTCCGCGCGTTCATTGACGCCCTGAAACCCCGCCACAATGGGCAGGACTCCTTGAGCGAGAGCCTGCTTCACGGGATCGGCCATCACTTTCGCAATGCGAGCCCGCGTGTGCGAACTGTCGGTCATGATCCCGACCTGGCGACCGGTAAATGAACGCGCATTGATGCCGCGGCTCTTGAGTTTCATGGCCAGCAAGGCAATGGTCACGCGCTCCCCGGAGGACAACAGCATGTCGAGTTCCCGGTCATCCGGTTGCGGGGTGATTTCATGGGCCAGCCGCATCAGCCGATCCGTTTCCCCGCTCATGGCGGACACGACCACCACGACCTGGTTGCCCGCTCTATAGGTGTGTTCTATCAGTTCGGCAATCCGGTGGATCCGCTCAATGTTCCCCACGGACGTTCCGCCGAACTTTTCGACTAACAGCGCCATCTCTCGATCACCTTGTTGAACATGCTCCGATGAACTGCACGGCCACGTCCGTTCCGGCGTCGCCCGGTGGCCGCACTGGACCGGCCACTCCGTCGCCCGGGCTGACGATCGTCTTCATGGTCTTGTACGCTGGAGGAAGCGCAGCCGGAAAGGCTAGGATCGGAGCAACGCAAGCACGTCTTCCCGTGTGGCTTTGACCGTCAGGGTTTTGGGTGAGATTTCAACGGCGATATCAGGGTCCTTCAGGCCATGGCCGGTTAACGTGCAGACGACCGTGGCCTCTTCAGGCAACAATCCGGCTTGACTGCACTTGGCCAATCCCGCCACCGAGGCAGCCGACGCGGGCTCACAGAAGACGCCTTCTTCTTTGGCGAGCGCCTGGTACGCCTCGAGAATTTCTTCATCCGTCACCATCTGGACCGCACCGGAAGACTCCTCCACGGCCTCCACGGCCAATTTCCAACTCGCAGGGTTGCCGATACGAATGGCCGTCGCCACTGTTTGGGGTTGTTCGATCACGTGACCTCGAACGATCGGCGCCGCCCCCTGGGCTTGAAACCCCATCATTTTCGGGCAATGGGCGATCTGCCCCGCGGTCCGGTATTCCTTGTACCCTTTCCAATACGCCGAGATATTCCCGGCGTTGCCCACCGGCAGACAATGGTACGAGGGAGCGCGGCCCAACTGATTACAGACTTCCAGGGCCGCGGTTTTTTGTCCCTCCAGGCGAAAGGGGTTTAAGGAATTGACGAGTTCAAATCCCTCGTTCGCACACAAATCCTTGACGATGGCCAGCGCCTGATCGAAATTGCCTTCAATTTGAATCACGATGGCTCCATGCGCCATCGCCTGGGCCAGTTTTCCCAACGCCACCTTCCCCGCCGGTACCAGCACGTACACCGGTAAGCCGGCTCGCCCGCCATAGGCCGCGGCCGAGGCCGACGTATTGCCGGTGGAGGCACACATGACCGCACGAGCGCGTTTTTCCAATGCCTTGGAGACCGCCAGGGTCATCCCGCGATCCTTAAACGACGCAGTGGGATTGGCCCCTTCCACTTTGAGATACAGATCCACGTGCGGACAGATTCGTTTGGCCAACCGGCTGGCTTGAATCAGGGGCGTGTTGCCTTCACACAGGGTGACCACCGGTGTCTGTTCCGTCACCGGAAGAAACTTCCTGAACTCTTCTATGACCCCACGCCAAGGCATCATCGTCCTACCTCATCGAATGAACCGTGGGCCGCCGCAGAGGGGGCTTGACTCGTCACGCTTCCTGATCCTCCACCCGAATGACCGTCACCGGCTCCGCCACCAGCGACGGCAGGTGATTGATTTCCCGGATCGCGGTTTGCACCGAACGTTCCGACGCGCGATGCGTCATGATCACCACCGGAACCGTTTGGCCTTCCTGCCGGCCTTGCTGCAACACGGAGGCAATACTGATGGCATGATGGCCGAGTACGCCGGCAATCCTGGACAGGACTCCGGGTTGATCCGGCACCATGCAGCGCAGGTAATAGCGGGTGGTCAATTCTTCCATCGGTCGAATCCGGATCGGCACCCTGCCGTCCATCTGAAACGAGGTCGCCGGCACGCGCCCACATGCCTGCTTGCGCATGTTGCGCGCAATGTCGATGACGTCGCTCACGACCGCGCTCCCCGTGGGCAACGACCCGGCCCCCTGCCCGTAAAACATGACGTCACCCACGGCATCGCCCACGACGTGAATGGCGTTATAGACTCCGTGCACTTGGGCCAACGGCGCCGTATGGTCAATCATGGTGGGATGCACGCGTGCCTCGATTCCGCCCTCACAGCATTTCGCCACTCCCAGCAGTTTCACCGTCATTCCCAACTCCGACGCGTAACGAATGTCCAAGGCCGTCAAGCGTTGAATGCCTTCGGTATAAATCTCCTTGACGTTGACGGGCGTTCCATACGCCAGGCTCACCATGATGGCCAACTTGTGCGCGGAATCGATTCCTTCGATGTCGAACGTGGGATCCGCCTCCGCGTAGCCGGCGGCTTGCGCCTGCGCCAGGGCCTCCTGAAATTCACGTCCCTCGCGTTTCATCTGGGTCAGAATATAGTTGGAGGTGCCGTTCATGATGCCGGCCAGGGACACGCAATGATTGGCGGCCAGTCCTTCGGTCAGTGACCGGAGAATCGGAATCCCTCCACCCACGCTGGCCTCGAAGCCCACGTCCACGCCCGCACGATGGGCCGCGGCCAACACGTCCTCACCGTGGACCGCCAACAAGGCTTTGTTGGCGGTGACCACGTGTTTGCCTTTCCCGATGGCTTCAAGAATGACACGCTTCGCCACATCATATCCCCCGACCGTTTCAATCACGATCCCGATGGACTCATCATTCAGGAGTCCGGGAAGATCCGTACTGAGGACGCCTGGGGGAAGTACCAGGCCACGGTCCGACGTGACGTCGAGATCCACGATTCGTTTCACGCGCAAAGGGACCCCCACCCGTCGCGCAATCAACTCGGCTTGGTTGAAGAGGATCTTGGCGGCCCCTGACCCGACGGTGCCGAACCCGATCAGGCCTATCCCGATTTCGCCGTTCATGATTGACCATCCAGTTTTAACGCGGTCTTGATGCCTCGAATGGCTTGATGGGTTCGATGTTCATTTTCCACCAACGCGAACCGGACGTATTCATCACCGCCTTCTCCGAATCCGATTCCCGGGGACACCGCCACTTTCCCTTCGCGGAGAAGAAACTTTGAGAACTCGAGCGAGCCCATTCCCGCGTAGGCCGCGGGAATGCGCGCCCACACGAACATCGTGGCTCGCGGGGAATCGACCCGCCAGCCGATACGATTCAGGCCGGAGATCAACGCGTTCCGGCGGCTTTCATATTGTTTCACGATGGACGGCACGCAATCCTGCGGTCCCGTGAGCGCGATGATACTGGCGATTTGGACCGGTTGAAACATCCCGTAATCCAAATAGCTTTTGATCTTGGTCAAGGCCCCGATGATCTCCTTGTTGCCCACGCAGAATCCGACCCGCCATCCCGGCATGTTGTAGCTCTTGGATAACGAATAAAATTCCACGCCGATTTCTTTCGCTTCCGGCACCTGCAACAGGCTCGGCGCCCGATAGCCGTCGAACACGATGTCCGCATAGGCCAGGTCATGAATGACGTAGAGTTCGTGCTCGCGCGCAAACGCCACCACCTTCTTGAAAAACTCCAAATCCACCACGCTCGTGGTCGGGTTGTGTGGAAAGCTCATGATCAGGGCTTTGGGCCTGGGTTGGCTTTGGCGATAGGCTCGCGTGAGGTTTTCAAAGAAATCGTCGGTGGGACGAAGCTCGACGCCGCGCACCTCACCACCCGCAATGATCACGCTGTACATGTGAATGGGATACGTCGGCGTGGGCGTCAGCACCACGTCGCCCGGGCCCAACATCGCGAGCACCAAATGCGACAGCCCCTCTTTGACGCCCAACGTCACGATGGCTTCGGTCTCGGGATCGATATCCACGTTGTAATGTTTTCCGTACCATGCACTGATGGCATGGCGTAGCCGCGTGATGCCGCGAGACGCCGAATACCTGTGGTTTTTTCCCTTCCGGGCCGCTTCGACCAATTTCTCGACGATGTGAGGAGGGGTCGCTTGATCGGGGTTCCCCATGCCAAAGTCGATAATATCCTCGCCACGGTGCCGCGCCTGAATCTTGAGGTCCTGGACCTGGCTGAAGACGTAGGGTGGAAGGCGTTGAATGCGAAAGAAATTTTGCATGGCTCGGCAGAATATCACCGGTTAACGGAAAAACGGCTTGTGATGACTCGTCATGATAATAACCTATCATTGTAGTAGAGGCTAGAAGACCAGTCAATGAAAGGCTTTGTTTTTCCAGCTTTTTTCTTGGCCGTTCAGGCACGTGCCGGCTCAGAGGCGATTGCGCATGGTTCATTGCGACCCCTTGCCCGTTTTGCCATAATGCCGGGAAGCCTGTCCTCGCATCCCACTTGATCAGAAAGGTTGTCATGGCCCGACTCGGCGTCAACATCGACCACGTCGCCACGCTCCGGCAGGCCCGAGGCGGGCATGAGCCGGATCCCATCGCCGCCGCGGTGCTCGCGGACCTGGGAGGCGCGGATGGGTTGGTCGTTCATCTCCGTGAAGACCGCCGGCATATCCAGGAACGGGACCTGAATCTGCTCCGGGATATCGTCCCGTCCGCGTTGAATCTGGAAATGGCCGCGGACGACGCGACCGCGAAGATTGCGTTGCGCGTCCGGCCCGATAAAGTCACACTGGTCCCTGAACGGCGTCAGGAACTGACCACCGAAGGCGGGCTGGCGGTGATGGAACATCGGAAGCGACTCACGACCTTCATTCGCCTCTTCCACGACGCGCAGATTCCGGTCAGCCTGTTCATCGATCCGGACCATCGTCAAATCCGCGCCGCACACAAAGTCGGGGCCGATGCCGTGGAACTACACACCGGAACATATGCCAACAGCCACCATCCCCAGGACATCCGGAAAGAAGTCGATGCCCTTGTGCATGGAGCGAACCTCGCGCAGCAATTGGGGCTGGAGGTGAATGCCGGCCACGGGCTGACGTATCACAATATCAGCCACTTGACGGGAATCACCGACATCGTCGAGTTCAACATCGGGCACAGCATTATTTCCCGCGCCGTCCTCGTTGGCCTCGAACGGGCCGTCAGGGAAATGAGAGCCTTGATCCCTTCATCGCTTCACGGGTAAATGCCCGGCGCGTTCGTGCTTGGTTCGTCATGAAAATCGTCACCGCTCACCAGATGCGAGAACTCGACCGCCGCACGATCCACGAAGCCGGCGTGCCCGGCAAAACGTTGATGGAGCAGGCAGGATCCGGCGTGGTCTCGGCCATGGAAAAGACTTTCGACCCCCTGAAGGGGAAAACGGTGACGGTCTTCTGCGGAAAAGGCAACAATGGCGGGGATGGGTTCGTCGTCGCAAGGCTCCTGCGTCGAAGAGGCAACGCCGTTCGGGTCTGCCTTCTTGCACGGACCCGCGATCTCAAGGGTGACGCCAAACTGATGTATCAACGGTTTGTCAAAGGAGCCGGACGATCGAGCGTCCTGAGTACCCCTTCCCCGGACTCCATGCACCAGTTGGTGCGGCAGAGCCACATTCTCGTCGACGCGCTCCTGGGAACCGGAACATCATCGCCGGTCACGGGCCTGTACCATGAAGCCATTCACGCCATGAATGCTTCGAAAGCTCCGACCGTTGCGGTGGACCTTCCTTCCGGCATCGATGCCGATACCGGAGCGACGTTAGCGACGGCGGTTCACGCCGACCTCACGGTCACGTTCGGGAATCCCAAGCTCGGGCTCTTTCTGGGCGCGGGCATTGATCACGCCGGCCACCTTCATTGCGTCGACATCGGTATTCCGACTCAGTACGTCGATGATCTGCATCTTTCCGTTGACCTGCTGACTCCCTCCGCTATTCGACCGTGGCTGCCCAAACGCCCGGCTTCGGCCCACAAAGGGACGTTCGGTCACGCCGGGATCATTGCCGGCTCATCCGGAAAAAGTGGAGCCGCCGCCTTGGCGGCGAAAGCGGCCCTTAGGGCGGGGGCCGGGCTCGTCACGGTGGCCACCCCGGCCAGTGTGCAGGCCAGCGTTGCCTCAGGCATTCCGGAAGTCATGACTGTACCGCTTCCTGAAACCGCGGACCACACGCTGTCACGACAAGCCTTGTCCCCGCTTCAAACCTTTGTGCAATCCCGCAATGCGATCGGCATGGGACCGGGGCTCTCGACGCATGCTGAAACCGCTGAAGTGATTCGAACGCTGATCACCCGGTGCGAGAGCCCGCTCGTCATCGATGCCGACGCGCTGAATGCCTTGACGGGTCATGCGAGTCTCCTGCATTCATGCCCGCTCTCCACGATCGTGACTCCCCACCCCGGAGAAATGGCACGGCTGCTTGGTGAATCGACGGCGGCAACCGTGAACGGCAATCGTTTGGGGATTGCTCAAGACTTTGCCCGCACCCATTCGAGCATCGTGGTCTTGAAAGGCGCACGCACGATTATTGCGCATCCTCATGGACCGGTTGCCATCACGCCGACCGGCAACCCCGGCATGGCGACCGCCGGCACGGGAGACGTGCTCACCGGGATCCTTACCGGCTTGCTGGCGCAAGGAGTCTCACCGTGGGAGACGGCTCAAAGCGGCGTCTACCTGCACGGGTTGGCGGGCGACCTCGCGGCTCAAGCGTACGGGTATCCGAGTTTGATGGCCGGTGACCTCGTGGCCTACCTGCCTCAGGCCATCACCCACGTGCTGCATCCCGTCGCTCCCCGATCGTGAATCCGTTCCCGGATCATATGGCCATTGACCACACAGAGCCCTGGACCCTCGCCCTGGCGTCGCCATCGCACACCGAGCACTTCGGCTCAACCATCGGCCGCTGTCTTCAGAGGGGTGAGGTCATCGCGCTCGTCGGCGAGTTGGGTTCCGGGAAAACGACGTTTGTCCGCGGCGTCGCCCTCGGCACGGGACTCGATCCCCACGTGGTCAGTAGTCCCACCTTTACCTTCATCCAGGAATACGCCGGGCCCCTCATGCTTGCCCACGTCGATTTGTATCGACTGGAACAATCGACGGAGTTGACTGACACGGGCTTGGCCGACTATTTGAACGGCGACTTCGTTGTCCTCATTGAATGGGCCGACCGGCTCCCCGCGGCGTGGCTGCCCGATGACTATCTTTCGATCCATTTTCTGCATACGGGGAAAAACGCCCGTCGCGTGCGGGCTCAAGCTTTCGGGTCACGAAGCCGTGATCTTCTGCACGCAATCATGTCGGACTCAAGGTAGTTGACTCATGGCTCAAACGGAACTGAAACCCCTGCTGAAACAATATTGGGACATTAAACGACACTACGCGGATGCGATCGTTTTTTTTCGAGTGGGTGACTTCTATGAAATGTTTTACGAGGACGCGAAAGAGGCCGCGACGCTGCTGAATATCGCCCTCACGACCAGGGACAAGAACAGCCCCAACCCCGTTCCCCTCTGTGGGGTGCCGTATCACGCGGCCACGAGCTATCTGGCCAAGTTGCTGAAAGCCGGGAAAACCGTGGCACTCTGCGAGCAGGTCGAAGACCCCAAGGCAGCCAAGGGCTTGGTCAAACGGGAGGTCGTCCGCCTCTATACCCCCGGCACGATTTTCGACGATGAATTGCTGGACGCCAAAGCGGCCAACTTCCTGGCGGCGTTATCCGTTCAGCTCGATCCGGCCGATTCGCGTTGCGGCTTTGGGCTCGCCTCGATCGATCTTTCGACCGGACAGTTTCTCATTGCGGAATTTACCGAACAGGACTTGATGTTGGATGAACTCATCCGCCTGGGTCCGCAAGAAGTGCTTATCCCGGAACAAACGGATACGATCGCCCTCGACAAGCTCCTGGCCCCCTTGCGGTTACCGCGCGTGACGCCACAGCCTTCCGCCCATTTCGAATTGCACGCTTCTCAGGAGTTTCTCCAGGTTCATTTCGGAGTAGACCGCCCGGACGTGCTTGGGCTCTCTCCCGAAGGGCCCGGTGTCCAAGCCGGTGGCTGCATTCTGCGTTATCTGAAGCAGACCCAACCGACCCTGGAGCACCACCATATCCAGAAACCGGAACTCCTTGAACCCACTCGGGAGATGCATTTGGACGCCATGACCATGCGTAACCTGGAACTGGTGCAGACGTTGAATCCCGATCAGGAACACGCCACCTTACTGTCGATCCTCGACCAGACGGTCACGGCAATGGGCAGCCGACTTCTCCGTCAATGGGTCGTTCGACCCCTGATCGACAACGAATCCATACAACGCCGGCTCAATGCGGTGTCCACGTTCCTAGACAACCTGAAGCTTCGCCTGCACGTTCGTTCATTCTTGAAAGACCTGCATGACCTCGAGCGATTAAGCAGCCGCATCGTGATAGGCACGGCCACTCCACGGGACGTTCTTCGCTTAAAAGAATCCCTGACCATTCTCCCCAAACTCGTTCAGCTCTTCGACGGCATTGCTGACCCTCTGCTCAATTCCCTCTTGCAGCGCTGGGATGTTCTGTCTGACGTCACCGCGCTCATCGAAGACTCCATTGATCCCAATGCCCCGGCTTCCGTCAAGGAAGGCCCGATCTTTCAGAACGGCGTTGATCCGGTCATTGATGAGTTGCGAACAATGAGCCGCAATGGCGTGCAATGGCTGACCGATCTGGAGCAACGCGAACGGGAGCAGAGCGGTATTGACTCGCTCAAAATCAAATACAACCAGGTGTTCGGATACTATTTCGAGGTGACGAAAGCCAACCTCTCCCGTGTGCCGGAATATTTTCGACGCAAACAAACACTCGTCAATGCCGAGCGGTATACGACCCAAGACCTTGAAGGCATTGAAGCCCAACTGTCCGGGGCCAATGAGAAGTTACGACGCGCCGAACAAGAACGTTTTCAGACGATGCTGCAAACCCTGTCCGGCCACGTTTTCCGAATTCAAAAAATGGCCAAACACGTGGCCCTGATGGACGTGCTCTCAAATTTCGCAGAGGTCGCTGCCAGAAATCGCTACGTCAAACCTGACATGCACGATGGAGGGATCATCTGCATCAAGAATGGACGCCATCCGGTTGTTGAACAATTCGACTTGCCCGAAGGCTTCATCCCCAACGACTCCTACCTGGACTTTGACGCCCATCGATTATTATTGCTGACGGGCCCCAACATGGCCGGGAAAAGCACGTTTTTGCGGCAAACCGGATTGATTGTCCTCATGGCTCATATGGGCTGTTTTGTCCCTGCTTCCGAAGCGAAAATCGGGGTCATCGATCGACTGTTCACCCGAGTGGGAGCCTCAGACAATCTGGCTTTGGGGTTGAGCACCTTTATGGTGGAAATGTTGGAAACCGCGAAGATATTGCGTGGGGCCACGTCTCGCAGTCTGATCCTTCTCGATGAAATTGGGCGGGGAACCAGCACCTACGATGGCTTAAGCCTGGCATGGGCGATTGCCGAACATATTCAAGATCGGCGAATACTCGGAGCACGAACTCTCTTTGCCACCCATTATCACGAAATGACGGAATTGGAAACGTTTCGGGAAGGTGTTCAAAACCTGACTGTCGCAGTGAAAGAGGAAAAAGATGATGTCATTTTTTTACGAAAAATCACACAGGGGAAGGCCACTCGCAGTTATGGCATTCACGTGGGAAAACTCGCCGGCTTACCTTCCACTCTCATTGCACGAGCGCAGGAAGTACTGGCGCAACTGGAACAAGAGACGGCTTCCGAAAGCAGGAGCAACCGGATTTATCAACAGGGCCTTGAACACGAGGGTTCCTTCTCACCCCAACCCCATCCCCTGATCGAAGAAATCAAACAATTGGAACTGTTTGCCATGACTCCGCTTGAAGCATTAAACCGGCTGGCGGAGATTCAAAAACGTCTGGATGCCGAATAAAAAAGGGCAGGACCTTGAAAAGATCCTGCCCTTTTGCTTTTCGCGAAAGCCTTGTTATGGCAATCTATTGCAACAATCCCCCGAACTTTCCTTCCTTTGTCCCCTTGGAGGTATGGGGCTTCTGGTTGGAATAGGGAATGAACCCTGAAATCGGACCAACGCCAGGGACCATCACGTCATACTGCATCTTCTTGTTTTGCGCCCAATGGTTGTTGTCAATGGACTGCACGACGCCGATTGCCCGCAGGCTATGAATGCTTCTGGGCTTGTCAGGCGTTCCGGCCACTTCGGGAACTTCTTTGATTGACGACACCACCCGATGATTCTGATCGGTTTCCTGAATCACGAGTTCAACCAAGGTGTATTTTGAAGGCTCGGTCCCAGTCATCACGGCTTGGCTGTGTGAGCCTTTGCCGAGGGCCACGAGTTTTTTCCACACAGCATCATCGGCCGCGTAGACTTTCAAATTCTTTCCGGGGAAATATTTCTGCCAATAGTACCCACTCTCGGCGTTACCCCCAAACACCGCGATATTCACCCAGGCGGCTTTGTCGTACGGATCGGTCACCGCCACTCGGCCATGCAGGGTGGTCGCTTTGCTGAGATCTCCCCACTCAAACCGTTCTTGGAATGCTTCAATGGCAAGCGCACTGGAGGCCATGCAACCCACCACGATCAAGGCAGTCAAAACTGCTAACCCTGATTTCCCAATTTTCATGATTCCTTCCTCCTCAATTAAGCGCTAAATGATAAGAACCCTTAAAATGAATAATTCCTTTTCCTATATGATCAAGCACCCAATTCGTCAGCAGGTTACTCGGCAGCGAGAACTTTGAAGCCCGTGACGGTGTTGCCGTCAAGCTGAACTTCCATGGCCACCAAGGCTTGTGACGCGTCAGTCAATTGCTTCATCAACGCGGCATCTTTCACCCGTAAGCGCACCGTCGTTTGCGGGTTGTACCATCCTGCATACGGATTGTTGCGATCCTCACCACCTTGATACCCCCACGCACAGCACGCAAAGAGCGGATCAGGAATGGAGACGTCACGGTCATCGGAAGCACGACCAAGGGGATCACCTGTTTCGCCGGGGTTACTGGTATTCCAATATTGAATGCCAAAGAGAATCTCGCCGGCCGGATTGTCGGCCCAATGGGCATACACGCGACCCTTCAGGCTTGCGGGTGCGGTCCCGACGAGCTTCATGTCTCCGATAGTGGCGACTTGATTTGGATCACCCGAACACTTCTTATTGCTAGAACAGGGGCCCTTTTGGGCATCTGCCAGACCGATGAATCCAACGAGCATCAGAGCTGCAGCCAGCACTCCCACAACGCCCCCACGGAAAAATGACTTCTTCATTTCCCCCTCCTTTACTTAGGATGACATAATAAAAATAACGACTCGTACTTTTTAACCAAAAACCTTTTCAATTGCAACGAAAAAGCACCACTCCTTTTCTCAAGGCTTGAGGGGCCCGTTCGGCACTCCCCACCTTCCCTCCTTTAATCAGAGAGGCCCATGCTACTCATCCCGTCGCAAGTTGTCAAGAGTCTTTCCAAGGAAAATTCACCCGTTTTCAGGCTTGCCCCAAAATTTTTTCTTGAAAGGTTGCCGGAGTCACGGGTCCCAACGCCGTGACGGACATTGCTCCAAAATTCAAAAGTTCCCGGCCGATTTCGTGAACATCCCTCACGGAAACGCGATCAATTTCGGACACAAGTTCACGGAGGGACACGTACCGTCCCTGAACGAGTTCATCTTTGGCGAGCTTATTCATTCGCCCATAGGTTCCTTCCAGGCCCAACATCAAGGTCCCTTTCAATTGGTTCTTGGTTCGCTCCAATTCTTGGGGAAGCGGCCCGCGTTTCTGCAATTTCTTGATTTCTCGACACACGACCTCCACCACCGAGGGTGCTTCTTTGGCACCGCTTGCCGCATAAATGGTCAACACCCCGCCATCTGAAAAGCTCGATAACTGGGAATAGATCGTATACGCCAGGCCCCGTTTCTCCCGAATCTCCTGAAAGAGTCGGGAACTCATCCCTCCCCCGAGCAGGGCATTCAGCGTATGGGCCGCGTATCGGGCCGGATGGGCCACGGGCAGTCCCTTGAATCCCATACAGAGATGGACCTGCTCCAACCGCTTGTGATGCACCATGATGCCTCCCCGAACGTGGGGCGGCTTCTGCCGTTGCACGCCATTCCCTTCACTCCCGACGGGATGCCACTTTCCAAATGCCGCATTGACCAAGGCCTCGACCTTCTTGCCCTCAAAATTCCCCGCCACCGCAATCACGGTCTTCTCCGGACGATAGTGTTGTTCCAGATAGTGAAGCACGTCGCGTCGTTGAATGCGTTTCATGGTGGCCTGATCGCCCAGGATCGACCGGCCCAGGGGATGTCCCCGTAACACCTGCTTGGCGTGCAGTTCCTGCACAAAGTCTTCGGGGTCATCTCGCACCGTCCGGATTTCCTCCAACACGACCTGTTTTTCCCGTTCGATTTCCTTGCGATCAAACCGGGAGTGATGGAAGACGTCGGCTAACAAGTCGATCCCTTGCCCGATTTGTTGATCCAACACTTTGATGTACAGCGCGGTGGTTTCATGCGTGGTAAAGGCATTCATCTCTCCGCCCAAACTGTCGATTTCGTGAGAAATCCGAGTCGCGGATCGACGGCGAGTGCCTTTGAACATCATGTGTTCAAGGAAGTGGGCAAGACCTTTTTGCCGGGGCCCTTCATCCCGGGTCCCGACGTTTTCCCAGACACTCAGGGCGACGGACTTGAGCGATGGCATCCGTTCCATCACCAAGCGAACCCCATTATCGAGGACGAGCTTTCGCGTCCAGGTCATTGTCTCGCTACCCAGATTGGAAGAATGGTCCGCCGGGATACCCGGCGCAGACCGGTCAAGCAGGCACTCCGGCTAGGAAGCGGCAGGAGGCTGTTCCGATTCCAGTAACGCCTCCTTGCGGCTCAAACGAATCTTACCCTGTCTGTCGATTTCAAGGACTTTGACCAGGACTTGTTCCCCTTCCGCAAGTTCGTCAGCCACGGATTGGACCCGATGCTCGGCTAATTGTGAAATATGAACCAAGCCGTCGACGTTGGGTAAGATTTCGACGAAGGCGCCAAAATCGACGATCTTCCGGACCGTCCCCATGTAGATTTTCCCCACGATCGCTTCCTCCGTCAACCGGTTGACCATGTCGATCGCCTGCTGGGCCGACGCTTCGTCCACCGACGCAATCGTCACCAGGCCCGAATCGTCCACGTTGACCTTGACCCCGCATTCCGCAATGATACCGCGAATGACTTTCCCGCCCGGTCCGATGACGTCACGGATCTTGTCGGTTTTGATCTGCAATGTATAAATGCGAGGGGCATGGGGAGCCAGGGAATCCCGAGGAGATGAGAGCGATTCCTGCATTTTTTCCAAAATGTGGATCCGTCCGGCCCGGGCTTGTTCGAGTGCCTGCCGCATCAAATCAATCGTGATCCCCTCGATTTTGATATCCATTTGAAGCGCGGTGATCCCCTCTTGTGTCCCCGTCACTTTAAAATCCATGTCTCCCAGATGATCTTCGAGTCCGAGAATATCCGACAAAATCAGGACCCGATCGCCGTCTTTGATGAGCCCCATGGCAATGCCCGCCACCGGTTTTTTAATGGGCACGCCGGCATCCATCATGGCTAAGGTGCCCCCGCACACCGTGGCCATGGAAGAGGAGCCATTGGATTCCAAAATATCCGACACAATGCGAATGGTATAGGGGAACGCCTCCTTGTCCGGCAGAACCGATTTCAACGCACGCTCCGCAAGTTTCCCATGCCCGACTTCGCGTCGCCCGGGCGAACGCAATGGCCGGGCTTCCCCTACGCTGAACGGCGGGAAATTATAGTGGAGCATAAAGTTGCGGAAATACTCCCCCTCCAGCGCATCGATGCGTTGTTCATCGTCCGAGGTTCCCAGCGTGACCACGGCCAGACTTTGGGTTTCCCCTCTCGTGAACAGGGCAGAGCCATGCGTGCGCGGCAAAATGCTCGTTTCGCACGTGATGGGCCGAATATCGGAAGCCCCTCGACCATCGGCTCGGACTTTCTTTTCCAGAATCATCTCGCGGACTTCATGATATTCCACGTCATGATAGACCTCTTTGACTTGCCGGGAGCGCGCCGGGTCCTCTTCGCCAAGCTTGTCGACCGCGTCGGCCATGATCTGGTCGAACCGCTCTTGCCGGTCGTTTTTGTTGGCGATGAGCACGGCTTCTCGAATCGGGCCGGCCACCAGTTCGCGCACCTGTCGTTCCAACTCCTCACCGACCGGCTCAACCGGCACCACCCGCTTGGTCCGTCCCACCATCGCCTGCAATTCGACGATTTTCGCCACGATCTTCTTGATTTCCGAATGGGCCAACGCCAATGCATCCAGGAACACGGACTCGGACAGCCCGTTCGCCCCGGATTCCACCATCTGAATCGCGTCCTCGGTGCCGGCGACAACCAATTCGAGTTCGCTGTTCTGGAGTTCCTGCATATTGGGGTTGACCACGAATTGGCCGTTCACGCGTCCGATTTTGACGCCGGCCAACGGGCCGCCAAATGGAATGTCCGAGATCGCGAGCGCGGCTGAGGCCGCGGTGATCCCCACCACTTCCGAAGTCATCGATTGGTCCACCGAGAGCACCGACGCGATCACTTGTGTCTCATAAGAAAACCCTTTCGGGATCAAGGGGCGAATCGGCCGGTCGATGAGCCGGCTCGTCAGGGTTTCTTTTTCTGACGGAGCTCCTTCCCGCTTGAAATACCCGCCTGGAATTTTTCCGGCCGAATAGGCCTTTTCCAGGTAATTCACCGTGAGCGGTAAAAAGTCCACATCCGGCTTCAATATCTTGGAAGACACTGCCGTGGCCAAGACCATCGTGTCACCATAGGAGGCCAACACGGCTCCATCGGCCAGCTTGGCCATCCGACCCGTCTCCAACCGCATCGTCCGTCCCGCTATCTCCACTTCAACTGCTTGCACCATGTACCTCTCTCCTTTTTTGCCTTCTTGCCTTCGTGACACCACCCGTTGAAACGGGTGATTATTTCCGCAACCCTAATTTACCAAGCAGGGCGCGGTAGCGCCCGACGTCTTTTCGATGCAAATAATCCAACAAACGCCGGCGCAGGCTCACCATTTTCAGCAACCCGTGTCGCGAATGATGATCTTTTTTATGCGTGCGCAAATGGTCGGTTAAATAGCTGATGCGGTTCGTCAACAAGGCCACCTGTACCTCTGACGAACCGGTATCCCGCTCATGTGCGCGATGTTGCTGCACGATATCCGATTTTCCTTCCTTGACCACTGCCATGCCAGCCTCCTCCTTCTTTCTTTCAGTGTATTCGTTTCGTGAAACGGGTGTTGCTCTCAGGATGTCTCTGCAAACACTTTGACCATCTGTAATTCATAGCCCGGCACATCCAACGTCGACGGAGCCCATTTGCCGAGGGCCAGTAACCGCCCCATGTCGTCTTTCACCCGGAACAACGTTTCCACGGGGGTCTCCCGGTGATCCTCCGACCACAGGGTCGCGCCCGAAACAGGCGCCCCATTCATGACCTTCTCCACCATGGCGGGATCAACGACCACCGCCGGAAGATGGGCCAAGGCCTCATCGAGATTCAGAAAGGCCCCCGGGTGCCCGAACAGGTCATCGACACGTCCGATGTCGTCAAGCGACCACGCCCGGTCGAGGTGAAACGGGCCCACGCGACTGCGGATCAATCGGCTCAGATGTCCGCCCACGCCCAAGACCCGGCCGATATCCGCACATAAGGTACGAATGTACGTGCCCTTGGAACAGCGCACCCGTAGCGTGACGTCGGGCAAGGCCAGCGCCCTGATCTCAATGTGATAAATGGTCACGGGACGGGACGGGCGGTCCAAGGTTTTGCCTGCACGAGCCGCTTTGTACAGCGGTTGTCCTCCGATTTTGACCGCTGAATACATGGGCGGCACCTGCTGTTGTTCGCCGTGAAATTGCGCAACCGCCTCGTGCACGGTCTCGGGACGAAGCTCCGGGACGGGACAGTCCCGCACGATGGCGCCCGTGGCGTCCTGAGTCGTCGTCTCCTGGCCCAGACGCAAGACGGCTTCATATTCCTTATCCCAATGAAGGAGAAAAGCCGAGAGTCTCGTGCCTTTCCCCAGCAAGACGGGAAGCACGCCGGTGGCGGCGGGGTCCAGGGTGCCGGCATGCCCCACTTTAGGGACCTGAAGAAGACGGCGAACCTTGGCCACGACGTCGTGCGACGTCCACCCGGCAGGCTTGGAGACGTTCAGCACGCCGTGCGGCACAGCCGGCGTCATGTGACCGGGAGGAAGACGATCAAGCCGTTCGGCCATCATGCCGTCCCCTCGCCCCCGGAGTCGCCCCAACCATTCCCCTCGCTCTCCGACTCGGGACGCACGGCGTCAAGAATCAGGCCGATCTTTTCAGCCCGCGATCCGCCCGAATCGAACCGGAATGACACTTCCGGTGTATAGCGCAACTCCAAGCGCCGGCCCAATTCCAACCGAACGAAGCCGGACGCATTGTCGAGAATCTTTCCGACCGTTTCCGTTTCGACCTGGTTCCCCAACAAGGACACGTAGACGTAGGCTTTCCGCAGATCGTTATTCATCTCCACGTCGGTGACCGTCACGAACCGGAGCCGGGGATCCTTGCATTTTCTGGCAAGAATGTCCGCGACCTCCATTCTGATTTGATCAGCCACCCTGACCGATCGTTTATACGCCGGCTTCGCCACGACACTCGCGCTTCTTCCCACCCTACAACAGTTCGATGCGAAAATTGAGCAACTCCAACGTCGGAGTGGCCCGAATCATATTGATCGCTTGATCGAGCACCCGGTTCACGTGACTCGATTCATTCGCGATACAGGCCATCCCCAACACGGATCGTTGCCACAGATCATGATGGTCAAGCTCGGCCACCGACACTTTGAACGTCCTGCACAGACGCGCCTTGAGGCTGGACAGAATTTGACGCTTCGATTTCAGCGAGTGCCCTTCGGGAAAATGCAATTCTATCCGACAAACTCCGACCACCATCGGTTTTCAACATGACGCGCGACACCCATGACGCAGGACGACCGGACCGCGGGGTTACAATTTGGCCGTCTCTTTATCAAAGACGTACGCTTCAATCACGTCACCGGCTTTAATGTCATTGAAATTTTCAATGCCGATCCCACACTCATACCCCTGCTGCACTTCGCGGACGTCATCTTTAAAGCGCCGCAACGAGCCCAATCTCCCTTCATAGACGATCACGCTGTCCCGTAACAAGCGAACGCCCTCACTCGCGCGGGCAATATGCCCGTTCGTGACGTAACAGCCTGCAATCGAGCCGACTTTGGGAATCGCAAAGACCTGTCGAACCTCCGCCCGCCCCAACACGCGCTCCGTGAAGGTCGGCTCCAGCAACCCCTCGGCCGCGGCTTTGACGTCGGCGATCGCATTATAAATGATGGTGTGCAGGCGGACCTCCACGCCCTCGCGTTCGGCGAGCGCCGTGGCCTTGGGGTCCGGACGAATGTGAAATCCAACCACCAGCGCCTTCGATGCCGACGCCAGCAACACGTCCGATTCGGTGATACCCCCCACGCCCCGATGAATAATCTGCACCTTGACGGAATCGGTGGAAATTTTTGCGATGGATTCGCACAGGGCCCCGACCGATCCTTGCGCATCCGCTTTCACCAACACCGCCAATTCTTTCCTGTCCACTTCCTGACCTTGAGCAAACAGCGCGTCCAACGTGAGCCGGCTCGGGGCGGTCCCAAGCTCCGCCGTACGCCGTTTTTGATGTCGGGATTCGGCGATCTCCCGGGCCACCCGCTCATCTTTGACGACGACCAATTGATCGCCGGCTGCCGGCAACCCCAACAAGCCGATCACCTCCACGGGGGTAGAGGGCCCGGCCTCACGGACTTTCTTCCCATCGTGAGACACCAGCGCTCGGACACGGCCACTGGTCGCACCCACCACGTACGCGGCTCCGACGTGCAACGTCCCGCTTTGGACGAGGACGGTGGCCACCGGACCACGACCACGATCCAACTTGGCCTCCAACACAACCCCCTTTGCGGGTTGGATCACGTCCGTCCTCAACTCCATGACCTCGGCTTGCAGCAACAACATCTCCAATAACGTGTCCAACCCCTGTTTTTCCTTCGCGGACACTTCCACGTAGATGGTCTGTCCACCCCAGGACTCGGGAACCAGGCCCTGTTCCGACAGGCTCTGCTTGATGCGATCCGGATTGGCTCCGGGTTTATCGATCTTGTTGACGGCCACCACGATGGGGACCTCGGCGGCCTGCGCATGATTGGCGGCTTCGAGGGTTTGCGGCATAACGCCGTCATCCGCGGCCACCACCAGGACCACGATATCGGTGGCTTGCGCCCCGCGGGCCCTCATGGCGGTAAACGCTTCGTGACCGGGGGTATCCAGAAACGTCACGCTTTTCTCCCCCACCTGGACGGAGTAAGCCCCGATATGTTGCGTGATGCCTCCCGCTTCCTGTTGCGTCACCTTGGTCTGACGCATGGCATCGAGCAATGACGTTTTCCCATGATCCACGTGCCCCATAATGGTGACCACCGGAGCCCGAGGCGCGACTTGTGACTCGGTCGTCGGCTCAAGCAGTTCTTCCAACAACGCGTCACCCTCTTTCTCCGTCTGGATCTCAACCTGAATCCCGAGCCCTTCGGCAATCAGCACGCCGGCATCCAGATCCATGGGTTGATTCAGTGTGAGGCCGACGCCCATTTCCATTAACCGACGAATCACGTCCGCCGCCCGGATCCCCAGATGTTCCGCAAACTCCTTCACGGTGATGCCCGATGAGAGCTTGACGGTCTTTCGTCTGGGTTTCGTGATTTCAGTCGGCGTGGCTGAAGGGACGTGCCGGGAGCGTTCGTCCCGTCTCAGGGCGGGAAGGGGACGAAGATCCTGCCAGCGAGCCGCATCTTCATAGATCTCGGCAAAGAGGTCCGCATCACGCGGTTTGCCGGCTTTCCGACTCTTTTTCGGCTTCTCCTCATCCTTGGCCTTCTTGTTCTCATCCGCCGTTTTTTCAGGAGTTGTCACCGGCTCAACGGCCGCCACGGGCGAAGACTTTTCTTCGATTGACGGCAAGGCGTCGGGGATCGCCGATTCGGCAGCCAAGGCCTGAGTCATGGCGGCGACTTCGGGCGGCTCATCGGCGACGCCCACCGGTTCCGGGGGTTCGCTCTGAAGGGCCGCGGGGCTGAGGCCATCTCCCGGAGAGACTTCTGTTGCCAAGGTCTCGGGGTCAGAAGGAGGAGGAACTTCTTCTTTTCGACGTTTGATTAATATGTGTTTCTTCTCGGGTTTACGCACCTCCTCTTCCGCAGGCTTTTCCTTTTCCCGCGCGGCGTGGCCGCGTGCTTTTACCGGCGACGCGGAGGGTTTCTTTGCGGTTTTACCGGGTTTGAGCGAACAGGTTGCCTTCTTCCGCGTCGTTGTCTGGGTCGCGGCCTTTCCCGAAAACGCTTTCATGGCTTTCCGGACGTCCTCCTCGCTCAAGGCATTGCTATGGGAGGACACCGCAATGCCCAGTTTGCCCAGTTCGGCAATCAGGATCCGACTTTCCTTACCCAGCTTCTTGGCTAATTCATATACTCGCATCGTGAGTCGTTATGAGGACGCCTCTCCGGATCCAACCGCCTCTCCGGACGCGACCTCAAGCCCTTCACCCGTCTCCGCGTCACGCGCAGGTTCCGGCGGCGGCTTCTCCGTTCCGGTCTCCTGTTCACGTTGCGCCGCGGTTTCCTCCGCCAGAGCGGCTTTTATTTCCCGTTCCCGCTCGAGTTTTTCTTTTTCGTATTCGCTCACGCTGATGATATCGATTTTCCACCCGGTTAATTTGGCTGCAAGTCGGACGTTCTGCCCGTTCTTGCCAATGGCTAACGACAATTGCGAGTCCGCCACCACCACCAGGGCCGCCTTTTTCTCTTCATCGATGCCCACTTTCTCGATGGAGGCCGGATTCAACGCTTCGCCGATAAACACGCGCGGGTCCGTGGTCCACGGGATGATGTCGATCTTTTCCCCCTTGAGTTCCCGAACAATGGCCTGGACGCGGGAGCCCTTAATCCCGACACAGGCGCCAACCGGATCAACGGCTTTATCCTTGGAGAACACCGCGATTTTGGTCCGGTCCCCCGGTTCGCGCACCACCCCTTTGATCTCCAAAATTTTTTCCGTGACCTCCGGCACCTCCAATTGAAAGAGTTTGACCACGAACTGCGGATGCGCACGGGACAGGATCACCTGAACGTCTTTCGGAGTCCGGCGTACTTCCAACAGCAAGGCCCGCACGCGATCACCTCGCCGGTGGACCTCACGGGGAATTTGTTCATGAACGGGCAACACGGCCTCGGTCTTTCCAATTTCCACCAGATAGTTCCGGCGCTCCTGTCCGAGGATGATGCCATGGACCAAGTCTCCCTCCCGCTTCGAATATTCCCGCTCCACCGCCTCCCACGTGGCTTCCCTGACTTTTTGACAGATCACCTGTTTCGCGGCCTGCGCCGCGATCCGTCCGAATTCCTCAACGTCGATGAGCGAGCCGATCTCATCGCCCAATTCGGCCTCGCCATCAATCGCCCGCGCCTCATCCAAGGAAATCTGGGCATTGACATCGGTAATCTGGTCCGCAATGGTCTTCAAGGACACGATGGAAATCTCGCCCGTCTCAGGGTCGATTTGGACCTGAATGTTTTCGTTGTTGCCATACCGCTTCTTCGCCGCAGTCAGCAGCGCAGACTCCACGGCCGCCAGCACCCGATGTTTATCAATGCCTTTTTCACGTCCCACCTGCTCAATGACTGCCATCAGTTCATGCTTCATAGCCGCCCCTCTTCTTGCTGACCCGCAATCGGCTCTGCCCCGACCGCGTCACCCGCCTTCGATCCCTCCGTTACCATTCAATTTCGAGTTTGGCATGGGCAATGGCATCCCACTCGAGAGCCACCCGTCGAGGCGTCCGCGATTTTCGAACCGGCACCTGCAGGGTAATGCCTTGATCATCGACCTCAGCCAATTGACCGACAACCGTTCCCTTCCCCTGAACGGGGGCATGGACTTTGACTCGAATGGTTCGTCCAACCGCCTGGTCGTAGTCCTTGCGCCGTTTCAGCGGACGATCGAGACCCGGGGAAGACACATCGAGACGATAGGCGTGGGCAACAGGATCAGCCACGTCAAGCGCTCGCCCGAGCGATTGATGAAACTGCTCACAATCCTGAATCCCGACACCGCCCTCTTTCTCCACGATCACCCGCACGATGGTTTTGGCTCCCTGCCCGTGACACTCGACTTCGATAATTTCAAGGCGGAGGGCCTTGGCAATCGGCTCGGCGATGCCTTGGACGAGGCTCCCCAGCCCGTTCATGTCCGTAATTCCACGCCCTTCCGGAGAGATCTTTTGGAGAACGACAACGCAAAAAAAAGTGGGCTTCCGCCCACTTTACTGTCAAGACCTTATCACTTCTCCATGACCGAAGGCAAGCCATGGACCCTTCCATCAGTGACAAGGACGTTCCTTCGAACAACGCCTCTCCCGACGCTGAAAGGCGCGAAAAATATTGTTGCCGGGACTCCGGGGAAGCTCGTCACGTCTCGATAATGGTGAGCCGCCTCGGGCTCGAACCGAGGGCCCTCGCCTTAAAAGGGCGATGCTCTGCCAACTGAGCTAGCGGCTCACCGGAAACGGATGCTAACAACCACTCTAAAGGTTGTCAAACAGTCGGGTCTCTGCGTGATCAGCCGTGGTTCAGGCCGGGTCAAGCACTGACTTTGGAGAGTTTGACCCGAGCGCGCGTCTGCGTCATGGGGTTCTTCAGCATGATCGTATGTTCTCGATGAGAGCCGGTCGAGACGATGTCGATCGGGCACGACGTCAGATCTGCAATCCGCCTCAAATATCGCTTGGCCTCGACCGGCAACGCTTTATAGGACGTCGCGCCGGTCGTCGTGCCCGCCCACCCCTGGAACATTTCATACACGGGTTCACATTGCGTGAGGATACGCGGGTCGACGGGCGTCTCGCGATACAGTTTTCCCTGATAGCGATACCCGACCGCAATCTTGAGTTCCGGCACCCCGTCCAGCACGTCCAGTTTCGTCACCGCCAAGGAGGTGCAGCCATTCACCCGAACCGCGTAGCGCAACAGGACCGCATCCAACCATCCACACCGACGCGCCCGGCCCGTGGTCGCGCCGAATTCCTGTCCTCGCTCCTGCAACCCGCTGCCGACGACATCGGATAACTCCGTGGGAAACGGCCCGCTACCCACGCGCGTGGTATAGGCTTTGGTGACGCCCAGGACCGCGTCGATTCTCGTCGGTCCCACGCCGCTTCCGGTACAGGCGCCGCCGGCACACGCATTGGACGACGTCACAAAGGGATACGTCCCGAGATCCACGTCCAGGTGCGTCCCCTGGGCCCCTTCAAAGAGTACGAGACGTCCGCTTTCCACGGCCTTGTGAATGAGTAACGAATCATCGGTCATATACGGTGACAGGCGTCGGGCATAGGCCAGATATTCTTCACAAATGCGATCGGCATGAAAGACCCGCACGCCGTAGACGTGCCGGAGAAAATTGTTGATTTCGACCAGATTCCGTTCCACTTTTTCCCGAAACCCTTCGGGATCGAGCAGGTCTCCCATCCGAATCCCGATACGCGCCATTTTGTCCACGTAGGCCGGGCCGATCCCTTTGCCGGTGGTCCCGATCCGGCGAGCGCCCTTGGCTTTTTCCGCGGCTTTGTCGATGGCTTTGTGATACGGCATGATCAGATGCGCGCGCTGGCTGATGGCAAAATTCCGCCCCACCTTAATGCCTTGGGCCGCTAATTGATCCAGTTCCCCGATCAAGGCCCCCGGGTCGATGACCACCCCGTTTCCCAACACACACTGTTTCCCCCGGGACAGGATCCCGGATGGAATCAAGTGAAACACGAACGTGCCTTTTTTCGTGACGACCGTATGCCCGGCATTGGAGCCGCCCTGGAATCGCACGATGATATCTGCCTCTTGGGCCAGAATATCAACGATCTTCCCCTTGCCCTCATCCCCCCACTGGGACCCGATGACCACCAGATTTCCCATGTACCACCCAAGCTTTTCCGGAAAACAGTCACAAAAAAAGGGCCCGGCCAACCTAATGCCAGAGCCCATCGAATGATCCTAGGCTGCCTCTTGTTATTTGTCAATAGCACGTAGGAAGAACGTCGCAAAAAGGGGAATTATCCTTTTAACTTGATTCGTTCAGGAATTGAAGACATTACATAAAGAAGCAGAAATGCCCCACAACAAAAAGAGAAAAATCAGTGTGCAATCCTTAAACACCTTAATATATTATCAATATATTGCTCTTAAACGCAGGAGGATGACATGAAACAAAGCGCAATAATTGCCATACTCAGAGGTGGCTCGGTTTCCTTGAACAGGTTGCAGGCTGTTGATAAGTGGCTCTCCGCTCTGGTTATGCCGCCGCCGGGATTGGCTTGGGCTGGTTGAAATAGACTTGGTCGGGCGTTTGC
>MPMZ01000041.1 GCA_002238765.1 Nitrospira sp. bin75 | reverse complement strand
GAGCCCCGCGCTCGCGAGGTCGCGGGCCATGCCCAGCCGCGGGGAATGCCCGCTGAAGGCGTCCCCCAGCCCGGCGGCCCGCGCCGCCTGTTTGATGCGCGTGGCGAGTTGGTTCCGGCCCAGCCCGAAGATGCGGTCGCCTGGACCGGCGCCCTGTCGTAACGCCGCCAGGCGCGCCATGGTCGGGACTGAGACAAAGGCGAGGGATTCGGCGCCCTCCGGGTCAGGCGTCGCGCGCCGCAGGCGCAGGCGGCCCGTCCCGTCGCCCGCGACGCCGAGGTCCGCCCAGGTGAGCGCGGCGGCGTCAGACACCCGCAATAGGGCGTCCCGCATGAGGCTGATGAGCGCCACGTCCAGGCCGGCGCGCCGTTGGGCTACGGCCCGGCTCTCGCGGTGTCCCCCGCGCCCCCGGCGCGGTGCGGCCGCGGTGGCCTGGATGCGCGCCAAGGCCGTGGCCGTCAGGGCGGTGGCCGGCTTTGGTCGCCGGCCCGCCTGGCGGGTGGCGCCGCGTAACGTCTGCCGGACCTCCGGGGTGGCACAGGGGCTGTCCAGGCCCGCCGCCCGGTGGACGGCCGCGATGGCCGAGGCGGCTGCCCGGAGCGTGGCGGGCGTGTGCCCCTCGCGCTCGAGGCGCTCCGTCAAGTAGGCGGCGACGTGCCCCGGGTCCGCCGGCAGTGCGCGGACGCCCTGGTTCATGGCCCAGGTGGCAAAGCGCCGCCACTGGCCGCAGTACGTCGCCGTGGTGTTCGCCGCCAGTGCAGGTTGAGGGTGGGGTTGGGGGTCCGTGTGCAAGGGGAACCGGGATGGCTCGGGCCGTGGGCCACTCAGAAGCGGAGGCTCAGGTTCAGGACCCCGTGGAGGGGCGCGGCCCGCACGGGTTCCTGGCGCGAGCCTTCCAGAATCACCCGCAGCCGGTGGGCGTCCGCGTCCGTGCCCATACTTAGGGTGTGCAGCGCCGGTTTGCCGGGGTTGCTCCTGTTGATTTGTGTCCATTCGAATCCCGACACCGGTTTCCGCTTCGTGCCGCTCGTATCCTGGATGTCGGACGTGTCAGTATTGCTCAGGCTGTCTGCTCCGACATCATCCGGTGGGTTGGCCGTCACAATTGTCATCTCTGTGCCAGTTTTCTGCGGATTGGACGGGGCGCCCCAGGAAGTGGCGTCTCGTGCGGCCATCTGAACCTGGCTCGCGGCCGGCGTGCATGTCCGGTTCAGCGCCGTGCGGAAATGGAGCGTGATCCGCCCCTTGTTTGTCTCCGTAAGATGGTTGTCAACCGTGACCCCGTCGAGCGTCAGCGCTGTCGAATCCGGATACCAGTCCACCTTGTGCTTCGGGTCGCTGCCGAGCCCCGCGTGGGACAGGGTCGCGGCCTTCCGCGTCACCGTCGATGTGATGGCGCCGCCGTTCAACTGCAGCGAGTTCGCGATCACCGCGGCGCCGGCTGACGCCGTCCGGTCCGGCTGCGCCACCGTGTCGGCGAAGACCAGCTCCGTTGTGCCGCTGCCGCTCTCGACGTCCGCCCATTTCTGGACACCCCCGCCCAATCCGATCTGTCGCCGCGGCTGGCCTCTCACGCTCGCCCTCACGTGCGGTTCGATCACGTGCACCCGCCCGGTCTCAGAACAGCCTGCGCAGGCCGACCCGAACCGACAGCAGCTTCCGGTCGAAGAGCGGAATGGTCGAATCGGTTTGCGACCAATCCAGCATCAGGGCCGGCTGATAGCCTTCCCAGGAGATCCGGCGGTTCGACAGGGTCAGGCCGACGCTCCGCGTCCGGTCCTCGCGCCGCAGGAGGAACGTCTCGGACACGTCGTCGAACCGGGCCACGCTCAGGCCCAGCCGGACTGACCCGCTCCAGTCCTCCCCGACGTTCGCCGCATAGGTGAGGTTCACCCCCTGCGACCGCCAGCTCAGGCTGCTCCGCCCGGCGGTCGCGCGCGTGAGCGTCCCGCCCGCCGTCAGCCAGCCCGGCCCGGCTTGGCGCGAGACGGACAGGGTGAGCGACAATCCCGTCGGATCGACCTCGCGGGGCTGGCCGTCAAAGAAGGTGGTCCAGATGCGGGGCAAGGCGCCCACGCGCCAGTCCTCGTCCAGGACCTGGTCCAGCGCGAGCCCGCCCCACAGGTTCGTGGAGTTTCCCCAGCCGCCCCACCAGCGCCGCTCGACGCCGACGTCCGCAGCGAGCCGGCCGGGCCGCACGCGCCCGGCGAACGGCACCGCGTAGCCGAGACGCGGCCCGGCCGACAGGACGAGCCAGGTCCGGTTGTATGCGGTCGCGCCGAGCGCCGTGTTGTGCGCCACCGAGGCGTTCGTCTCGACCTGGACCCGCCCGTCCGCAGTCACCGCTTCCCGCCAGCGCACGGTCGCGCCCGTGCGCGCCACCCAGGCCCGGACCGCGCGCTGGTTCAGCCTGAACTCCAGGTTGCCGAAGGCGGGGATCACCACCGTCTCGATCTGGGCGGCGTTGTTCACGTTGTTGTCGTACCAGAGCCCCAAGTCCAGGTCGAACCGCAGGCGCTGCCGGGCGAGGATCTGGGTGAGGAAGTCTTCCACCTTGCGGCGCGCGTCGTCGGGCAGGGCCGGCTGGCGGCGGGCTTCGCGGGACAGTGGCCCCGCCTCGTCGTCGCGCCGCAGCACGAACAGCGCCGCGGCGTGGTCGAGCCGGACCCTGAGGTTGTCCGGCTGCTCCCGTTCGAGCCGCGCCAGCACCTGCTCCGCTTGGGCGAACCGCCCGCCCGCCATCAACGCCTGGGCAATACCGAAGCGCAACGGCGCGTCGTCCGTGCCCTCGGGCAACGCCTCCATGGTTTCCATGAGCACGGCAAACGCGATCACGGGCTCGCCCGCCACGATCAGGTACTCGGCCTGCGCCAGGGCCGCCTCGATGGCGGCAAACGGGTCGGAGGCCGGATCGAGAGCCCGCCCCGGACTTGCGCCGGGGTCCGGGGCCGGCGTTGCGGGAGCGTCCGTCGCCGGCGCGCCCAGGACCGGCGCCGTGCCGCCCAGCGCACACACCAGCAACACGAACGTTGCGAACGCACCGGCTCGTCCGGCAAGAGCCGTGTCCCATCCGTGGGTACGGCCGCAACCACGGGGTCGGAGGCGACACCGGTTCACGCCCCGTGCCCATCTCCAAAATCGGGTCGCGGGTAGCACTGGGGCGTTTTTCGGGCCGGGGGTGGCTGGTGGTTCGTTTTGCTCGATACCGTTCCCTTGGCTACTTGGTGGCGACGAACCCGCCCGTGATTCTCGATTTCCAGTCGCTTCCGTTGATCTCGAACAACCCGCCGACCGTGTCGACGATGTCCGTGTTGGCGTCATTGTCGTTGTTCTGCTTGCGGAAAGTGCCCTGGAGCTTGCGCGTGGCGGAGGTGCTCGAGAACGCCCCGGTCGTGACCGTCAGCCCGGTCCATGACTGGTCCGCAAAGGTGACCGGCACCAAATCCGTCCCCGAGCTCATGGTGAGCGTCGTGGCTTCGAGGTTGGTGAGCGACACGGCTGCCGTCACCGCGCCCCCGCTCACGGTGGCGGTCACGCTCGCGTCGCCGCCGATCAGCTCCCCCCGCGTATCGATGTCGCTCACGCCGGATGTGGCCGCGATGACGTGGCCCGTGAACGTGGCCGTCACGTCCGGCTGGGCCAGGGTTCCCTGGGTTTGCAGGTATGCGTCGGCCTTGAAGAATTCGGTATAGGGCTGGGGAATCCACTCCAACAGGTCGAGTTTTCCTCCCTGGCCACCGACGTCGGTTCGATAACTGGAGCCGCCGTAACCCAGCTTGTCAATATTCAGAATTACTCTTGTCTTGCTGGTGTCAGTCCCCGAAGGGTAGGCATAGTAGTATTTCTTGTACCACACCTGTTGTCCGCCAGCGTTACCCACCTGCGCCCAAGCGAAGACTCCGGCTCCGGCGGCTACATGCTCTCGAACCTTGAAATTCGGCGCCGCGTTGGGGGTCTGGCCGGGACCGTTGCCGACAAAGCCTTCCTCGGTCGCGATCTTCCACATGCCGAAGTTGTTCATGTCGACCACGCTGCCCCAGGTGTACCCCGCAAAGCCTGCCGGTGCGCCGAGCGAGATCGATCGGGTGGATGGCGGAGGGGGCGAGTCGGGAGTGATCGCCCAGCCCCGCCGGGCCTGTCCCCAGCTCGTCGAGATGATGTTCGCACTGACGGAGCCGGACAGCATCCCGCCCGCCTTCGTGCAGATCGCGCCGGCCGCCGCGCAGTCCGCCGTCGCCGGCAGGCTGATCACGAGGGGCTGGAGCGAGGACGGGCGCACCCGCACCGTCACGCTGCCGTTCTTGCCCCGTACCGTGCGCTTCACGTCGACCACCCGGCCGCCCGTCACCTGGAGCGCCTGCTTGAGCGCCCCCAGCTTCAGGCCGTTGAACTCCTCGCTGAACCGGATCTCGAAGCTCAGCAGCTTGCCGTCGTGCTTGTCCGGCAACCCGTGGAACGATGCCGTCAGCGGCGTCGGCGCGGAAACCGGCTGCGGGTCCGGCACCGATACCGGCTGCGGAGCCGGCTCTGAAACCGGCGGCGTGACCGGATCCGGCAGGGAGGCCGTGGCCGGCCCCGGAACCGTCAGCGAGCCGCCTCCGGCGGTGCCCGCGGCCAGCGTGATCGTCAGGTCCCCGGACGAGGAGGGCCGCACCCTGACCGTCACGCCGCCGTTCTTGCCCCGCACCGTGCGCTTCACGTCGATCACCCGGCCGCCCGTCACCTGGAGCGCCCGCTTGAACGCCCCCAGCCGCAGGCCGTCGAAGTCCTCGCTGAAGCGTATCTCGAAGGCGAACAGCTTCTTGCCGTTATGCGCCTCCGGCGCCCCGTGGAACGCCGCCGTCACGGGGGAGGGCGCCGCACAGCCGGGTGCCGACGATCCCGGCGAGCAGGACACGTCCGCGAGAGCCGCGCCCGCGCCCCCGCCAACGGCGAGAGCAGCCAGCAGCATGGCAAATGATAGCGTCGTCATCAGATTACGCATGATTTGTTCTCCTTATCGTGTGAGGGTTGAAAGTTGGGTAAAGATGCGCACCCGGGGCCGGACACATCGCCGGCACCCCTTCATCCGGTGTGGGGCCACGGCGCGGGGGAACGCGCGCGCCCCGCGCCCGCGGCGCCCCGCCCGCGCCGCCGGGGGCCCACCAGGGGAAGGGAGGGAGGACAACCAGCCCCGCGCCCCGGACCCCCCCCCAGCCCCCGTTCACCCGGTGGGGGCCCACGGCGCGGGGGAACGCGCGCGCCCCGCGCCGGCGGCGCGCCGCCGGCGCGGCAGGAACCCAACGAAGGAAGGGAAGGAGGCAAACGCCGCCACGGGGCGGGAGGCTGGCGCGTGGGCTGAGTCTCTGTGCGGGCGGGACCGGCGCTGCTGCAGGGCCCGGTCAATCGGTCAATCGGTCAATCGGTCGGTCGGTCGGTCGGTCGGTCGGTCGGTCGGTCGGTCGGGCGGTCGGTCGGTCGGTCGGTCGGTCGGTCGGTCGGTCGATTATTCTAGCACGGACGGTGGCTTGCGGGCAAAGCGGCGTCGCGGTCTGTATCGGGGTCTGCATGAGCGTTACTTTTCCTGAAGCCAGTCGGGCCGCCGCCTCATTCCGCCAAACGACCGTGGAGTCGAGACTTTCATGCCCTGTCTCTTCCGCGCCGGTGCCATCCACCGTAAGAATAAAAAGCATACTTATTTAGAGCGGTGTATAACATAATTTCAATAAATATTGCGTATCAATATCGACTCAAACAATATTTTTTTCGTATTTTTTGCCGGGCTGACGGTGTTTCTCGGCCGACGACCCAACACGGTCTCCGACTTCCGGTCGTCATGGCCGCTCCTTCCCGCCTGCTATCCCGATGCCGGCATGCCGCCACTCAGCTCTCATGGGACCCCGGCACGCCGGCGGGGCGGTGATGGCGCCTGCTCTGTGCCCAGTGCCTCAAGAGGGCAGGCCTGTGTCGTGGACATCGCCCGGTATCCCGGCGTGGCTGGCTGAACGGGTGTTCGAGAAGGGGGCGCGCGGTTCGAGCGGCGCGCATCGCATTCACGCGAATGCGATGCGCCCACGCGATGCCGCCGGTCGCAAAGACAGACCGCCTTCCCGACGCCTTTGCAGAGGACATTACCTCCTCAGGGTCACCTTCCCGAGGAAAGACGAGGCTGCTCGTGGCCCCGCCTGTTGGCTATCTTTGGAGGTCGGGTGCCGGACCCTTGGCGACGGACCCCCGATAGGCAAGCGATCCGTCTGGCCGTGGACGAGTGTTTCAGCAAGGTGGTGAAGAATGCTGGAAGCAGTGAGCCGCAGGGCCAGAGGGAACCAGGATGAGCAAAAGTGTCCCCCATGCATCCGGGACATCTGTCACCCTTGACGCCGGTCTGAACACTGACACAGGGGAGGGCCAGGACCCGGGAGCCTCCGCTCAGGCTGACCATGCGATCAACGAATGTCTGAACATTGACGAGACGACCGGAAAACGGGGAGTCCTCCGGAGGACGGCTCTCAATCCACCTCGCCCAGCAGCATCGGAATCCCCAGGCGTTTGCGGGCGGTCTCGCCTTTCAACAGAAGCCCGTGACGTGCCGGCGCATCGCCGCGGTCGCCCACGTGCTGCGTAACCGTCTGCGCCGTGAGGCTCGCCCCGAGAAACACCGTGTGCTTCCCATACCGCCGGCGCAAGGTATCCATGGTGTCATAGATCCGCTGGAATTTCTCGATCCGTAACGGCGGATCAAACAGAGTGAGCTGCCGATTCGCATCGTCCCGCAACTTCCCCAACATCACCCCCGTTGACCGGTACGGCACCCTCGGGGAAAACAACCGGTCGAACAGGGGCCGGAGCGCATGGATCACTTCATGGGCAAAGGCGGTTGGCCGGTTGAACCCGACCGCGAGCCCCACGTCCCGAAAATCCTGCGTCCGCAGGACACACATCGCACTCCCGGCCACGAGCCGGTACCGCCGCACTTTCATACACCCGTTTTCAATGTTTTTCGCCAACTGGGCAAACACGAACTCGCGGTCGTTCGAGGGCGGCGAGAACGTCTTGAATTTCTGGACGGACTGGTAGTCCTCCTTCTCCGGCGTCTCCAGGGCCAACACACTCGTGCCCCGTAACTCCTGCCAGATCTCGTAAAAGGGTTTGGGCAAATGCTGGAGAATCCAGCGTTCCGGCAGCGTGGCGAACGCCAACGCGGTGTGAATCCCGTGTTTGGCCAGATACGCCGTGGTCTTCGCCCCGATGCCCCACACCTGTTCCACCGGCAGGCGCTCCAGATACCGGTGAATGGTCCAGCCGGGAATGCAGGTGAGCCCCGAGGGCTTGTTCCACTTGGAGCCGATCTTCGCCACGACTTTCGTCGGCGCCAGGCCCACGGAAAACGTAAACCCCAGTTCCACGTCGAGCGCCTGTTTGATCCGGGCCGCAATCTGAGGATAGGAGCCCTTGAGCGGGCGTTGTAGCCCGGTGAGATCCGCGAAACATTCATCAATACTGTATTCCTCCACGTCCGGGGTATAGCGGCGCACGATCGCAAACATCCGTTTCGACAGCAGGCTGTAGGTTTCATAATCGGACGGCAGGAGGACCACCTGCGGACAGCAGCGTTTGATCTCCGAAAGCCGCATACCCCGCGTGACTCCGCAGGCCTTGGCTTCATAGCTCATCGAGGCGGCAATCCCCCGTTCTTTCCCGGTGACCACCGGTTTCCCTTTCAGAGAGGGGTTCCGTGACTGTTCACAGGCCGCAAAAAACGCATCGGCGTCGATATGCAGAATGGCCCGGGGCAGATGCTGAATCGTGAGCGGTGACGCCATCTCAGTATTTCCGGATGACGGCCTTCACGACGGCCACAATGCGAATCGCTTCCTTCGGCACGATGGGGGGATACTTCTTGTTCGCCGGTTCCAGGGTGACGGTTCGGCCCCGTTTGCGGTAGGTCTTCATCGTCCATTCACCATCTACCTCCGCGACGACAATCTCGCCCGACCGGGCGGTGTCGCGCCGTTCGACCAGGACCAGGTCGCCGGGCAGAATGCCTGCCTCACTCATGGAATCCCCGGTGACCCGTAACAGATACGTGGCGTCCTTGTTATGACCCAAATAGTCCTCGAGACTCATGGTGTCCAGGAGTTCTTCTTCGGCCGGAGAGGGATAGCCTGCAATGACGGAGCCGAGCCAGGGAATCTCGTGAAAGTATTTGGTGGGGAGTAACCGGCCCTTGGCGTCCTGGGCCAACCGCCCTTGCGCGATCAGTTGCTGCACGAGTTTCCAGACGGCGTTCTTGGATCGATAGCGAACGAGCTGCGCAATTTCCTGATACGAGGGCATCCGCTTGTGCCGGCGATGGAAGGCGACAATTTTCTCGAATGCGGAAACAAGAGCTGGCATGACACGAGGATCATAAGTGAACGATCGTTCACCTGTCAAGCCAAGCTGTCATTTCTCAAATTCTTTATCGGGGCTCGCTTACAGAGGTCAGAAACTCGCTGGTTGCGTGGACCAAAGATCGGGGGGGGGCTCATAACACCTAAAATAGAAATGGAGGGGGAGGGGGTACAGAAGTCAGTCCGCGGAGAGTGGGTGGGAGTGGCAAGACAACTAAAACACAAATGTAGTGGGAGGTGTTAACGAAGTCAATCCGAGATGGGTGGTTGGTAGTGGGTAAACACGTATATAATTCCCGGAAAGTCAGAGTTCCTTGGGCGGCCAAGACTGGCCGGATGCGAGATTGGGGTGACGGGGTTCGTCCGGCGGCCTGCCATGCTCAAGGCGCCATACTTCGATTTGTCCTAGAAGCATGAAAGCGGATTTTCGCCGTTTACTGTCCTCGACCGCCATCCTGAACAACCGAGCGCGTAACTCGTTTGAGGCTCGCGCGTGTAGCGTAAAGGTGTTGGAATTTTGCCCGTAGGGTTGTCGCTCGACGAAAGCGCTTTTCAGTTGGTCCCAGACGCCTCGTGGAACCGCCGAGGGCTTAGCGTCATCGATCAGGTTCAGATTGGCGATCAGGGCCTCGGGTGTTCCGAACGAGCCCATGACTTTCGAGAGGACATGCCGATTGATCTCCGGCAGATCGCGTTCGCACAATTCCCGCAACCGCGCGGCAGTTTCCGGGTTGCGCTGGGCGAGTTCCGCGAGCCGCGCGACCAGCACGTCCTCGCGGTGATGACGACGCGTCAGCGCCGTGGTGCGTATGTCCGGATCGACAAAACTCAGGAGCAGTTCGCGTGCACGCGGCGTATCGAGCGTGGCGACGGCGTTGATGAAATTGTCCTCGCATTGCTCGAACGTCTGCACGTCGGAGGCGAGCTCGTACAGAAGGTCGATGGCGGCATCGGAACGGCTCTCGCCGAGAGCGGTGACGAGCTCGGGTAGTTCGTATCCCCAGAGCCGCCGCTTGCGGAGCACGTCGCGCATCTTGGCGATTCCTGCCGCAGGGTCATCAACGAAGGAGCAGAGCGCGAGGATGCGGCGCAGAAGGTATCGGTCTGAATCCTGCATCCACTTGTCTGTCCGCTCTAAGAGGGAATCGACCAGAGCGAACGCGGTGGTCGCGGGCAATATGATACCCGCCATCAACAAGCGCTCAGCGGCGTCGAGACAGGTGTATTGGTCCCATTGGCCGGGCATGGCAATTACGTCGAGCACCGCTGCCGCCGAACCGCGGCCGTCAATCGCAGCAAGCGCCCTTGCGAGCGCTTTAGGCCTGGCGTCGGGTTTCCCGTCTTGGTTCTGCTCTCGCAGGCGTTTGATCTCGGCATTGAGTGCAGCGACGAATCGTGTCCGCCGCTGGTCGTCGCCAAGCGGGGGAGAGCGGCCCTCGCGGGCAGCCCACATCAAATCGTACCGTAGATTCCGAACGAAGGAACGTTCTGGCTGTGGCACGAAGTCGCACGCCATGGCGACCACGACGTCGGAGAAGTATTCCAGCTCGGGAAGCAGGTCAATAAGCACCTGCTCGGCGCCGGCCGGATCGAGGAGCATGACGGCGGCGATATGCCATCCGGCGTAGGTCATGATGCCGCCATTGCCAAGAGGTCCACGGTCGCCAGCCACTCGCGCGGCGCGGCCTCGGCGCACCCTCTCGATGTCGGCGCGAATGAGCGTCACCAAGTCCGTCATGTCTTCGGGTTTTCCGACCTGTGCAATCGACGACGCTAGGTTGGCTTTTTCCTTGCCGTTGAAGTCATCCTGGCAGAGCACGAGCTTGACGCTGTTTTTCAGGTATGTGCGGAGGCGTGCCTTCAGGGCATCGTCGCCGACGCGTAGTGCTTCTAGGTCGGACCTAGCGACCCTGCTAAGTAGGTCAGCTGCGACTTTGATGTCGAGGGGGTCGCCGACCTTGACGGCCGAGAGGACGCCGGCCGCGGCGAGGTCGCCGGGAAGACGATGAAACACAGCCTTCAACTGTCTCATCACTCGCCACTCGAATTCATGCTGCTGGCCGGGTTCCGCATCCACCCTGCGCCGCAGTTCGCGCAGCTTCGCAAACACCGACGTCGCAAGCTCTGCATCCGCCCGCGTAGCGATCAAGGCCAGCATGCCCTCAAGGCGCGAGTGCTTGAGGTCTTCGGTCTCGAGGCGATGCAGGTAGGTCTCGACGAGGTCCTCGGGAATGACGGTCGCGAACGGTAACCATTCCTCGTACCCGTAGTGGACGCCTTCGGCAATCTGGGTTACCACCCACTCGCTGGTCCAAGCCGGATCGGACATATGCAGATATTTAAGCACCGGTAGGATGTAGTGCGAATCCAGAGTCCGCATGTCGCCACCGATCAACGCCACCATCGCGGCCTTGAAGACGCCCTCCAGGCCTGGCTCGCCGAGTTCGATCAGATGAAGCGCGGTTCGCAGGCGAGCCGGATGGTCAGTCGTACTCTCGATAAATCTCCACATCGCCGCGATGGCTTTGGGTCTGAGGGCCGGGGGCATATCATCGGGGTTTTTGCGCGCAACCTCTTCGAAAGTGTGCGCATCCATCGAATCGAGGACGCGGGTCAGCGTGTCGTCAGACCCGGTCCACATGAGACCGGAGACCGCCGCCTTCTTCACCGCGACGCTGTTGTCTTCCACAGCGAAAGAGGCAATCTCGCCATCGACACGATAATGAAGCAGTTCGGAGACGAAATCCGCTCGCGCCTCCTCGTTCCAGCCGCGCACCTGCTCGCGCCAGTTCGATCCGAGCGACGAGAGCTGGATGTCCGGCCAAAGCCGGTAGGTGCGAAGCCGCGTTTGCCTGTCTTGTCCCGACAAGAGCGGCAGGATGATGTCGTGGAAGTCGTCCGCGCCACTTGCGAGGATGGCGGCGATGGCATACTGCTCATAGCTCCCGTCGGGGAGTGCGTGCGCGGCACGGAAGCGCTCGCCGACCGCCGTGCGGACTTCATTCCAGACGGTCGGACCGCAAAGCTGCGCAAGCTCACCGGCGAATACCAGGTCGACCATGAGCGCCATATCCACCAGCTTCTTGCCGGCGTGGGTGTTTCGGCTGTCGGTTCCTGCATTGCCGGTCTGTTCAGCAAGAGTCTCGGCAATCATGAGCAGCGGTTCCGCCCACGCCGAATCGTTCACGTAGTCGGTAGTGAAACGGTCTGTCGCGTCGCGGTCATCGTCGCGCAGGTCAAGAAGCCGCGCGCGGACGTCGAGCGCTGCGCAATACTCCTGAAGCTGCTGATGCTCGAATTGAAACACCGTTTCCGGATACTCAATGCGTTCAAGAACGTGGTGCGCCGTGAGCGTCGCGATGACCGCCGGTGCTCCCGCCCGCTCAATCTGACCACTGTTCACAAGCTCTCCTGCGACGGTAGCAACGACAGCGCGCGTATCAGCCTCGGACAATGCTACCGCACCGCGGCGGGTCATCTCATTCGCGAGAGCCTTCAGGTAGGCCATTTGCTGGCCGAAGATCGGTGCCCCTTGGAGCGAGTTTCTGTGCTCGTCACGTTGTTCGTGCAGACGCAAAACCTGGGCAAGGACGCCGAATTTCGTAGAGGGAATTTCGGTGCCAGCTTCAAACAGCGAAGCGACTTCCGACAGGATGAACGGCGTGCGAGTCAGCCCATCAAGCGACGGGTCGGCTTCGATGAGGGTGCGAAGATCGGCACTTTTCGCGCCCAGGCGGTCTGCCAGGTAAGTTGCCCGCTGCACGCGTCCCAAGCGCAACAACCGCAGGCGCAATGCGCCGGGCAGCGGCGGGGTCAAGTGGTGCGTGCGGGTCGCGACGAGAATGCCCGCGCTCGGAAAGTCCCGCTCGAGTTCCCAGAGTGCATTGTTCGCCTGCGCCGAACTCGACTCCGCAATTTCATTCCAGCCGTTCAGCAACAACAGGAAAGGTTCCGTCTGCTGCACCTGCGCGAGGTGTGCTGGTGTGAGACCTTCGGCCAAGAACGGACGCATGTCCGCGATATACTTGAGAATGCTCCGGCCGGATGACGTCCACGACGAAAGATCGACTATGAACGGGATGCCGGCCGTGCGCTCGCGCTGCGCGAGCTGTATCAGCGTCGTGGTTTTTCCGCGACCGGCGGGCCCTTCGAGAACGATGCGACCGCTCTGTGACAGCGCCTGGTCGATTTCGTCAAGCGACAGCACGTCGGCAGACTCCGCACCATTCAGGTCAAGCCGCACCGCTGTGAGATCGATAAGCGGACGACCTTTCGTCTTCTCGGCCCAAGTCCGCGTGACAGCGTCGGCCGCACGCTGAGTTCTGTCAATGAGGTCTGCGACCTCTGGTTCGGTGTTGACATTGATGTTGAGGAAGCTTGCACAGAGTGACGCGTTCCCAGGCATCATCATGAGCGTGATGATTTCCTCACGCTCAATGAGGAGAAGTTCAAGGTCGTGGTCCTTCTGAATTGCCTCTTCCCACCGCTTACGGACGGAGTTGCCCACTTTGGCGGGCGTCACGAAGAGAAGCTCCTTTAGGTCGGGAAAGTTTTCCTTGGCACGCGCGGCGTCGTCAGAAACATTCTTCAGCGTTGCTGTGATCGAGGCGGCGAGTCCCTTGCCGACCTTTTCCGGCGTCTGGCTTGCAGGCGCGTAAGCATCAAGGCCGAAATCCTTCTTACGCTGGTGCGCGATGAGTTGGGGCCAGCGCTGCTTGCCGAGTACTACCGCCAGCCCCTGAAAACGCATCCCCTCCTCTTGAGAGATAAGTTCATCGAGAGCCCTTTCGATATCGATTCTAAGGATAGCCATTCGGATCCTGCGCTACGTATGGGAGCAAGACGACGGAATTTACCACAGCGGGCTCGACCGTTTCACTTGAGGGGGGCGGTTGGGCGTCTGGCTTCCTTGGTAACGGGAACACGAAGAGTGACAGAGGAAGGAACAGGACTGGACGCGAATTACGCGCTCTAATCTGTATAACGATCAGTATAACTAACCAGTGAAGCCAAACGCGAACCACTATGAATACAGGCATTTAACTGGCTAATGTAATCTTGGGAATTTTGGGAGGTATGAGAATGTTTCGCTCACCGCAAACGGTCTTCTGGTTCCGGCGGTTGGCCACCTTTCCTTTGCAAAATGCGGCGTGCCGCCTTGATGTCGGCTTTGGCGCGGTGCGAGGTGAAGAACTCGGCGGTCTTCATGGCGGAAACCTTCTCGGCAACCGCCGTCGCGACGAACTGATTGATGCTCGTGCCGTCTTCTTTGCTGATCTCCGCGACGGCTGCCTTCAGAGACGCGGGTAGCCGCAACGGGTAGGTGACGGTTTGCTTCTTCATGATGGTTTCCTTCTCAATGCCTCACGGGGCGACAACAACGCGATTCCGAAATCTCCGGGAGCGTCGCCAAAGTCCCGTCTGTTGAACGTGACCAGTGCGTCGGCATGGCCATTGATGGCCGTTTCGAGCACCATCTCATCGGCCGGGTCGCGAAGCTGCGGACGCCACAGAAACCGCGGGCTGACAGGTTCGGACACCGCGCAGAGCGCGGAGATGATGGTTGAGATCTCCGCCTCGCTCAATCCCGACATGATCCGTTGCTCTGGATTGCGGCATATCGCTTCATATTCCAGTACCAGGGCCACTGAAAGCAGTAGCGTGAACTCTCGGCTCAAGGCTTGGTCGATCAACGCTGCCGAGGCTCCCGCTGGGCTACGCAGACCAGCGACCACCACATTGGTATCCAAGACGTAGCGCATCACCAAAAATATCATATCATATTAGATGTCACTTTAATAGCGGGAATCACCGAGTTCAATGGTACGTCCTCGGAGTTGGGAAACCGGGCGATGTCAAGCTTCAGCCCAGTGCGTCGGGTTCGCGTAGCGTCACCCGACCTACTCGACAAATATTGACCCAGACACTAGATTCCCGATTAAAAATTTTGGGCATTATCAATGTTCACTACTTCGTTGACAAAATGAACGGCTGACCATGGGGCCTGTGTTGTGCCTGGTATCTGGTATTGAGACGATAAGACCTGACCCGAGTTGTTGAAGGGACGCTACGGATCGAATACTTCAGCATGTGGGAAGGCACTGTATCTCTTAGGCAGCAAAGTTTCTTGTCGTTTTGGAAGATTTGATTCCCACTAGGTTTGGGTTCCGGTCAGGCGTACGGAGTTGCCAGTTGCCCAAATTCTTTGTCCATACTTGACGAGAGGATAATTCAGCCATGCCAAGAATAACTTTAACCGATACTGTGTTCGCGATAGTCAATAAGCCCGGAAGTGCGAGTACCAACCCGGGTTTTAAAACTCTTTGCCAGACCGATTTCTTATGTGCGTGGGTTATCTAAAGCGCATAGCCTTCTATTGCTTTTGCAACGTCGCACCTAATATTTCTTTCACTGTAGGTGGCAGCGTGGCTGTCAGATCATCATCCGTCATTAACGGGAATTTGCCCTGTGCAATGGCGCCTGTAAGCTCCAAAGCAAAAGAGCAGTGATCTTCAATCAAAGCATTACGAAGATAGTCAGCGCGTTGGTTTTCGTCATCATCATCCCACCTTGTCAATTCCCTCGGTAACGCGTTACGCAAAACGGACATCCTAAGGACCAGATCATTGTACCGTGGGGAAGGGCCTAGAAAGTTATAGGGTGATAAAACTCTAGGCTGAGGAAAGTCAGCCTCCAGACGATATCTGTCATCCGAATCGACGCGCATTCTTTGGATCGCTCCTGCAACACTCGAAGTGATATCTGCCTCCGTGGCATCAACATCGGGAAGGAAGATCGCCCCCGGAGTTAGAGTGGGACGTCGTTTCCCCGGAGGGATCCAAAAAACATTATTGGTCAGACCCTTGCCATCGGCTGCTTCCTGCAGGAGCTTGAGTCTTTCTACAGCCAGTTTCTTACTTTTCTTACTGAAATTTGAGGAACGTATCATTTCAGACAACCAATCATGCTCCTGACACCACGGACATTCTTTTTCGTACCAATTAGGAAGGACTACTTTTTCGAGGCATTCAACAGTGTTCTCCTTGCCATCATTACCCAGGCTAAGATTGTTTACTAGATCAACCCACATCATTTCATCATTAGGTCTGGCCACACCCACCAAATAGGTCACGTGTCCACGAAAGTTCCACGATCTAAGGTTGGCTTGAAATCTGTTGAGCCTTTGCCCAGTGATTGACACGTCGTCAAGAATCAAAATTTCTTTCTGTCGTTTGATCCGGAAACATTCTAAACGGTCATCTTTTGGATCAAGATCTGCGTGAACAACCAAAACTGGCGTTTGCCCTTTAGAGACTTTTAGGATCTCTTTCGCTTTGCGTCCCATAAGTTCGCCTGCCTTGTGGGGCGGTACCACGATAACGGAGGGATACGGCAAGGAACGTAACTTGTCGCGGAACTGACCTAAAAATTCCGCATTCGACAACAAATGCTCGACACTTATATCAAACGCGTGATGTCGAAGCTTGTTTCCGGCGGCGTCGCGGACATCACGGTGAATTCGAAAGGCATGCAACCCTTTGTAGTTTGTAAAAAATGCGTAATTCCCATTCGCATTCACTTTCCGAATCTTTAACGGTTTATCTTTGACTATCATTGGGAAAAAACTACTGGGATCAATTCGGACGACTGCCCCAGCCTTTGGTACTTCCCGGAATCCTTTTAAACGTGCGCACAGTGCATGAGCAGAAACACGTTCACTTTCACCTCCATCCAAACTATATATCGCCAAGTATTCGATAGTCTGGGCCGGAAGGATCTCTGAAAAGGCTTCCTGTATGCGTTGCAATGATTTTCCGCTCCGCACTGCGCTAAACAACATCAGGATAGTCTCTTTACTTAGGTTCCCATCCAGAAGTTGGGTTTGAGCATACTGGCGAGATTGAGGACGTCCATCAAAATATTCCGGCAAGAAATCTACTTTGCAATCCATGCCGCGTTGATATTTTCCCAACAACCGCGCGGCATTGATTGCAATGGAACTGATCGACCATGTGTCCGCGATAATGGCGCTACGGCCTTGTAGAAATGGCAGCATCCAAAAGAAGGTGGCATCCAGAGCCTGCCGGCTTTTTTGTATATTCCCGACTCTCAGAAATTTGCTAACGTAGTGACGGGAAGGTGCACGGTATACGAAGCCTTTTCTGGCAGATAAAAGAGCGTCGCTATGGCTGGCATAGTGTTCAAATTCGCGCTCTCTGATGCCTTCAATTATGGCATCGCAGGTTTTCGTTGAATAACGTCCTGCGGGAGAAGATGCGGATAGGTTTCCGGAAAGTTGGTGATCAAATTTGAAGGAGTAGAGCACATGGATGCCAGCCTGGGGTGCCTTTCTCGCCAAGGCAGGTAAGGAGGCCGCATATCGTTTGGCATCCTTGAGTTGGCGACTAACATCTGGTCTCAATACCAGCAAATCTGTATGTTCAAGTTTGTTCGCATACCGTCCAGCCAGCCAATCCGCTATTCGTTCTATGCTCCGGTCTGTCTGACATTTTGGTAAGTCGACTAAACAAACCTGTCTATTTTCTTGGTCGATCGGTAGTTCGAAAAAGATTGGTTCCATCTTGTTAGTATCATGATGCGCGCACGATCATGGAAAAATGGGTGCCTGGAATCTTAGATAACTCTCCTCCATTCTCAATTCTGACCGGCCTCAGCAATTCTTCCGGCGACGTCGCATTTGTATTCTCAGGACTGCGGTAAACCCAAAGATTGTCGGTTCGGAGCGACACAAATCCCTTTACCTTATCAACGGCATCTAGGGCCTTTTGTAGCCCGCCTCGACCGACATTGGATTTTCTCGAATCGCTACTAAGCGATTCTGCAATTATCCGGTTGAGTAGTTTTAAATTCTCGCTTGGTGCCTGAGCTTCTTTTGGAGGTTCTGCCTGTCCGATACTACGAAATCGCGATAGAATTCCCATGCCATTGTCGGAAATTGATATTTCATAGAGCTTGAACGTTTTATCTGAAGTTAAATTCTCCTCAAGATACTCTTGGAGTTCAGAAAATTGACCTGCTCCTCGAATGAAGGCGTCACGTGAACTAACCTGACCGATTCGCTTCCTCACGCGAAGGAGCCGTAGACCGGGAATAGTCTTTTGGTCCTGATCAAGGGAGCCATGAACGAAAGTGTTTTGATACAGTTCGTACACAAATCCATAGATACATTCCTCAACTGATGACCCATCATCAAAAAGTCCAGGACCGATACTGGAGGAAAAATCTTCAGATGGACCTATGTCGAAATACTTGCGAACATCATTCCCCAGTTCATCTATAAATTTGGATTTTTCAGATAGAGCAGATAATGCCACCGGCTGCGCCCGTGTCGTGTCGTCAATTGCGCAGAATGTCAGGGTTTCCTTGGAACCGGGTGGATTTTCAAGGATGTCTAGACGTTGAGCGAGAGTTTGTTTGGCGCCGTTACGTGAAACAAACACTTGGCCTTCGTTGGCCTCAACTTCGTATACGGCACCAGCTAGACCAATTAGTGATTGGTGGGTTTCTGCCGATAGGTTAGAAGGCCATTCGCACTTTACTTGAGAGTTTCGTGAGGCCGCAGAAATGATAGCAACGACTCGGAGATCCTTCGTGAAGAGCCGTCTGTCTTCCTTTGGCAACAATAAAACGGTCGGCGTTGTTGCCGAGTTGATGCGCGAGAGTATCCGCTCGCATTCAATAAGGTCCGATGCCGAAGTCAATGTTAACTTCTGCGGCTTTTGGGAAGAGGAATAGGGCATTTTGAACACGCGTCAAGTGGCAGTTTGACGAAACATTGTCGTGGACTCAAATTGTGTTCAGTTTGATGTTGAATTAAACAATTACCGCACAATCTGAGACAACATTGTAAGGTTTACACTTTCTGGACATACAAACGATGTACGCCTTATTGCACCGCACTCTCGCTAGAGGCGATAATCGCTAGAAAACCTCATGGTTCTCCCTGACTAGCATTCGTCGTTCCCTTCTCATGGTTATCTTTTCTCTCTGGTTGATTACCGTGCGAATTATTCAATGGTTTATTTAAACTGAATCCGGGATCTTGACGGTAATAAGTCTTTGCAATTCGGTTGAGCTCGACGATAAGAATTGCGAAAAGTTCGTTCATATGCTCATTGGTGAGCAAGACTTCCTCGCCAAGTTTAAAAAAATGGATAACATTTGGTTCTCTCACGAGCCTTCCGCCCGCATGCAGAATCGCTTGGCGATATTTGTTAAGGTCCTGAAATACGTCACTCTTTATGTCCCTCTTATTGGAGAGCCCGCACTCATAGGCTATTCTCTTCCTGTATTGGTCTTCCCAAATGGCGTAGGTTAGGGTGACGACGCTTTGTCTATGGCGGTTGACATTTATACCATTTTTCTCCGATGCATGTATTAAATAAGCTACCGATTGAGCATACTGGTATTTGGCACTTGGGGTGTTGGGGTCATCGGTACCGAAAAATATCCGCTGGTTTGGGGTGCGATTTTGGAGGCTCTTAAGGAATTTATTCCATTGACCGAGAGCAGCACTGATTTCCAATTGGTAGCCGTATAAGGCAATAAGCTCATTGTGTAGGTTTATGAGTGCTTGCATAGGGCAAGTGCCTTGCCTGACATTTGATTTAAAAGCGAGAGTACCAAATTGAGGGCATTATAGCCTCCGTGGAATTGGTGGGAAAGAGGGCTGCTGGTAGCGGGATCGACAGTGGCGCTGTAGCTGGCTTGCTCTGCGAGATGCTCAATAGTCAAGGTCACCTATGAGAAAGAAGGAAAGAAGCGTCATGAGATGACGCAGCTACGACTGCGAGGGCCCCAGGCTAGCCGAGACAGCTGTTATGTTTCAGCGGCGGCCCGACAACAGGCAGCCTCGTTGGGAAATCCGTGGCTATATGGGACAACTCTTGAGCTCAAATGCTATGAATAGAGGAGATTCACGGGCTCTTGGCTCATGCCCGGTGAGCGGGAAGCAAGGAGTGTCTAAAATGGGAAAGAATGGAAGCAGAACCGTGGCAATCATCCGTGCAACGGGTTCACGTCGGCTCTTGAGGCACTGGTGACGTAGTCGGACCACTTTTGCATCACCAACCGTCGCCGCTCGAATAGATCGGAGCGTTGATAGGACGCCTCCACGCCTTTGACGACATGGGCGAGACAGGCTTCGGCCACTTCTCGTGACACGTTCACGTCCGCACACCACGACCGGAAACACGCTCTGGCAATGGCATGTGGTACGCCATTGATCCCATTTTCTCGAACCAGCTTGGAAATCGTCGCGTCGGACAGGGCTTTGCCCCGTGCACTCAAAAAAAACACCAATACATCGCTCCTGAAGATGGGGCGGAACGCGGGGGAATAGGGTGGGGGCCAAGAAAGATGGGCTAGGATGCCTCGATCAGGACCTTACCTGCTGTATAACTATCTGTATAAAAACGGACACCTTTCCGGGCCGCGCTCGCACGACACTCCCCGTAACTTCCCGCGGCCGCCTTACACTTTGACGCGTCCGCTGCCTTTGGTGGTGGCGGGTAAGCATTACCCTCATCTCCCTTGATCTCAGACCGGAACCACGCGTTGCACGAAAGCGTTCACCGCCAGCGCCAGTTGCCATAGGTCCACGTTGTGGCCGAGATCATCCGAGCGCTTTCCGCCTGTCTCGTTGTAGTAGCGCGATCTCTCGAACGTATGCCGATGTTCAAATACCGTCTCGTCGGGATCCGACAGCACCGCCTGCTCAAGACGCGTGCCCGCGATTCGTCTTCTAAATGCAACTAGCTCGCAACGAACACCCTCCCGGCATTCTTCCGGGATGTCGAGCCACAACAGGTGAAGATCATGCTCCTTCAGGCACCCCGCGTCGGTGCTCGTTAGAATCGCAAGCGTCTTCAGGCTCTGCTCAATCGATAAGGCTAGCAGCACCGCTGCCGCCCACGTCACCTTGTTCCGCCAGTCCGACTCGTCGGTCGGCCGACCGCTCACTTTCTCGAACAGCGTCCTTTGCTCAGCGACTTCGTCCGCGCTCTGCCATGCCATTTGTGATGCGGCCGCCAAATTGCCTTCGGCCATACGTGACCACGTTCGTGCGCTTTGCCCTAATAGCCGACCTGCCATAACGGGATTTATACGGGATGCTAGCCAAGCCTCATCTTAAGTCCCACAAGATGTCTGATCTCAATGACCTTCATGGAATGTCGGATGAGATATTGACAGAGCAAGCCTGCCTCATTCAACGAGACGTTCGGCCACTCGTCATGCTGTCCCCATTCCCGACAGACCATCTTCTGATGCAAAGAGTGAAGGGGTGACTCAATGAACGCTCGGGCAGGCTGTATAGGTTCAGAAACGTTTGGCACTCCTCGAAGCAGGAGGAGGGGCCATGCGAGTCCATCATGTCGGCTTCCGCATCCTGGAGTTTTATCGCCTACCGCAACTCGGGCATTGTGGGGAGATGACACCGCAAGATGCCCAGCATCGACTCACCATTCAGCAGTTCTTTACCCATTACGGCCAAGCCGAGACCTGTGAGGCTTTTGGGGTGAGCAGGCGGACGCTCTATCGCTGGCAGCAGACGCTCACCCAGGCTGACGGCGATCCGCAAGCCTTGGCCGCCCTAAACCCCTGGTTCGGACCTGCAAAACCCGGACACCCCATCGCTGCCACCCCGTGTCCCTTCAGGTGTTCGCCTGTGATACCGTCGTGCGGCTGCAAGCCGGGCTCTGCCGCTACCTCTTCACCTTCATCGCTCCCCACCCCACCCCGGTTCCTCCTCTCCCACAACGGCGCGGAGTTCCTAGGCCACTTCCAGCAGCGTCTCGACGACCGCGGTAGCATCCATTGGTGGACCTATCCGTGCGCCTCGAAAATGCACGCGCAAGTCGAACGGTTCAATCGCACCCTCCAAGAACAGTTCGTGGACTATCATGAGGACTTACTCTTCGACGACATGACCGCCTTCAACCAAAAACTGGTCGATTGGTTGCTCGCCTACAACACCGTGTTGCCCCACCATAGCCTTGACCGACAATCTCCGGTACAATTCCTGATTCAACACCAACCCGAGTGCCCAAGGTGGTGGACCCATACATATACTTGACACCTGTACGCCTATAATTATAACTTGTATTGTTCTCTCGTGCGTTCAGGTGTTGGCCCCACCTCCAAGCCGCCTTTTCCTTCCCTTTCAATCCAAGGCAATTTCGTGGGAAAAACCGTGGGGCTCTGAGACGACGCTTGAATGAAAACCGCATGAAGAGAGGCGATTTGCGGGCGTGTGGCTCATGCCCGGGGAGCCATTTACAGCGTCCTACGTATTCCGGAGGATTCCAAAAAAGCCTCATGAACATCACTGTTCATGGGGCTTTTTTGTGTTTTGTGGGATTGACTGGTACGTTCGAATCCCATACAATCCAGAAATAAACATGGGAAAAAACGTGGGAGAAATAATGGTCGAGGGAGGGCGTCATGGGAAAATTGACGGCCGTAAAAGTGAAGGCGATTTCGACTCCGGGACGGCATGGTGACGGCGGGACATTGTTTCTTGTGGTGGCCCCCGGTGGGTCTAAAAGTTGGGTGCAAAGAATCACCGTCAACGCGGTACGGCGCGATATCGGGTTGGGCGGCTGGCCGGTGATTTCGTTACAAGAGGCGCGGGAGCGGGCCTTTGACAATCGACGGGCGGTGGCACACGGGCGAGATCCCCTGGCCGAGAAACAGCAGGCGAGCAAGGCAGCGTCCGTGCCCACCTTCCGAGCGGTGGCGCGGAAGTACTATGAGGAAAACCTGCCGCGGTGGAAAGCGGGACGGCATACGGACCGCTGGCTGCAGGTAGTCGAGAAATATGCCTTCCCCGTATTCGGGGACGTGCCGGTTGATCGTGTCGGTCGTGAAGACGTGCTGCGCATGCTCACGCCGATCTGGACGGCCAAACCTGAATATGCCCGGAAACTTCGCCATCGGGTCCGGTTGATTCTCGACTGGTGTCAGGCGCACGGGTACGTGCACACCAACATCGCGGGGGAACAGATCGGGGGCGCGTTGCCCAGTATGCCGAGTGTCAAAGAACATCATCGAAGCCTGCCGTATGCGGAAGTCTCACAGGCCTTGGACCTGATCGAGGCATCCGGCGCGTCCTTGTCGGCAAAGTTGTGCCTTCGCTTTTTGATCTTGACGGCGGTGCGACCGAGTGAAGCGAGAAACGCGACGTGGGATGAAATCAACTGGGAGACGAAGACGTGGACGATCCCGGCAGGCAAGATGAAGGCGAAGGCCGAACATCGGGTGCCCCTATCACGTGAAGCGATGAAGGTGCTCGAGCGCGCGTCCAGGGTGCGGGGCGAGTCTCCCCTGATTTTCCCCTCATCATTGAAGCGAGCGAAACCCTTGAGCGATATGACGTTGACCAAGCTACTCCGCGATGTGGGATTAAGAGAAAAAACGGTTCCGCATGGTTTCCGATCGAGTTTTCGAACATGGGCGGGCGAACAGACGAATTCTCCCACTCCCGTTATTGAACTGTGCCTGGCTCACTCGGTGGGGAATGCGATTGAGAAGGCTTATACTAGGAGTGATCTGCTCCAGAAGCGGCAACGCTTGATGCAAGCGTGGAGTCGGTATGTGACCGGTAAGGGTCGTGCGGACGTGGTGCCGCTGCATGGCTGATTTTCGAGCCTTGGGGGCGATGCGACTAGGTTTTTGTGATGAGGTTGCGAAGAAATGTGCGGCATGTGTGAGTCGGCCGACGTCCTCCGCGGACGTCGGCCCAGGGGGAAAGAAAGAGATTAAGGTGAAAGCATTTGGTACGCGGCGAAGACGGTGCCGACGATGATGCTTGATAGAGTGAGGCCCAAACCGACGCCGGTGCCGACGACCCACCGAATAAGCTTGGTTTCAAGCTGTGTGATGGTGATTTGAGTCTCTTTTCGCAGGGCCTCGGTGGCGGTCGTCGTGTCTTTCCGCAGAAGTTCGGTCGCGCCGATGGCATCTTTCCGGAGAAGTTCGATCGCGGTCGTCGTGTCTTTCCGCAGAAGTTCGGTCGCGCCGATGGCATCTTTCCGGAGAAGTTCGGTCGCGGCCGTCGTGTCTTTCCGCAGAAGTTCAATGGCGTGGTGCACCTGCGCGATGGCGGTCGTCGTGGCTTGATTTGACTCTTGGATATCTTGCTTCGTGGCAAGATTGCCGAGGAGATATTTGGTGTAGTTTGAGACGAAGGCCTCAGCGACAGGTTGTGGCATGCCGGCCGATGTCATTTCTTTCACAAAAGCATGAGTATCAGGGATGAGGGTCTGTTCCATGGTCTTTCTCCTTTCGTAAGCATGTGACGTTTGAAACGAATTGTCAAGACGGCTGTTAGGAACACATAAACTGTCCGCAGCTGTAACACATAATCTGTCCGGTTTTATCATGGTGGTTTTGGGGAGGCATGATGAAGCAGACAGAGTGGTTACAGGAGACCAAGCAAATGCGATTTGAAGAAGCGTATCAAGGCTGGACAGCGCGGCGGTTAACGCAGGAAGAAGCGGCGCGGTTACTGGGCGTCTGTGCCCGGACCTTCCGGCGGTATATCGACCGGTATGAAGAGGACGGGGTGGAGGGGGTGCGAGACAAACGCCTGACCACAGTCTCGCACCGTCGGACGCCGGTGGAGGAGGTCCGGCGTGTGGTGGACCGGTATCGGCGGAGCCATGAGGGGTGGAACGTGCAGCATTACTATACCTGGTATCGGCGGGACGGCGGGACCCGCAGCTACCGTTGGGGGAAGAACGCGCTCCAGGCGGCCGGTGCCGTCAAGAAGGCCGCCAGCCGCGGGACGCCCCGGAACCGCCGCGAGCCGGCCCCCTGGCCGGGGATGTTAGTGCATCAGGACGGCAGTACGCATGAGTGGATCCCGGCGCACTTCTGGGATTTGATTGTGACGATGGACGATGCAACCAATTTCGGCCGGGCCATGAACCAGTTGGGGGTGGCGATGATCCCGGCCTATTCGCCGGAGGCGCGAGGGCGCTCGGAACGGGCGTTTGCGACGCATCAGGGCCGGTTGCCGAAGGAACGGGTGCTCGCCGGGATCACGGATCTGGCGGCGGCCAATGCCTATATACGGACCGTGTACCTCCCGGCGTTCAATGCGGAGTTTGCTCATCCGGCCCGAGAGGCCGGCTCCGCCTTTGTGCCGTGTCCGGCCTCGGTCGTCTTGGACGACATCCTGTGTGAGCAGGAGGACCGGATGGTCGGCAAGGACAACTGCGTGCGGCTGGACGGCCGGGTGTTGCAACTGCCACCCGATCGGCATCGCTATCACTACGTCAAGGCCACGGTGAAAGTGTGTCGGCATACGGACGACACCGTCAGTGTGTTCCACGGCCCGCGGCGGCTGGCCCGGTATGATGAGACCGGCCAGGTTCTGGCTGAGGAACTCCCGACTGCTGCGTAAGGGCCGCAGCACAGTCGGCACGGGGCGCTCGCCCCTTTAGGCGTGCTTCCGTGTGAAGCCAAAAGCGGACCATTCATTTGTTACAGAAGCGGACAAATCTATTTGTTGCCAACAGAGATTCTTGCCACGTGTGAATTGTTGGTGTTCTCATGCGTTTTCCGTGAACGTGCGAGAACGAACTGACCCTTCACCAAACGGAGAGGGTCAGTGAGAGAAAGAGAAGGAGGATGGCGTCGCTCGCGGGGCCGAGTTGGGACACCTTCAAAGAGTGAGGGACTCGGCCCCGCGTTAAGCTCTCCAAATCGCAGGCGGTCGAGGGCCATGATACCGGTTCATACGTCGATGTTGAGTAGGAAAGAATCAGAAAGAATCGTGAGGCGACGCACATGATGAAGCCGCGTGCAGCCACGACACCGAGTCGGACGCTACGAATATGGCATGCCCTGATGCTGAGTTCCGTTCAGCGGATTCATGCCGGGCCACGACCACCGCCATGTTCATGCGTCCAAGGAACTCACGCATGGCAGCGGTAAGGTCGGACCCGACAATACACAACGTGGTTTGAGAATCACACCTGACGCATCGATGATGCCCGTCCCTCCAGCGCCCGCCCGCTTGAACTGATAGAACACCCGTGACTACAAGGTCTTACGGTCCGCCACGCCCCCCGCCTCCGCGCGGCTTCCCCCCAGTCAAATGGACCACGCCCCCTAGCTGGGCAGCGGGCCAGACGCCGCACCTTGGCCGTGGCGCCCCCACTTCCGGATCATGCACCAAATATACACGAAAAGGCCATGACTTTTCTTACCCAATTCACTGGTTTTTATGTATTAAAGCACACTCACTTTCTTATTGTTCCATGTGGACCCTCCGAGCGTGATCTTCCCCGGTGGGCCTCAGGCCTGATCCCGTGAGAGCCCCACCGGGACGGCGCGGGGCCCAACGGACTGCTCGCCAACTGACATGGAGAAGTCCCTTTGTGATCGGGATTGCTACAATCCTTTCACCCATAGGAGGCCCCATGAGACCGCTCTGTTTCCTCCCCCTGACGCTGCTGCCGAGCACGGCCCTCGCGCACGCCCACTTCTTTCCCGAGGAGATGCCCGTGGTCGCTAATCCGGATTACGGGACCCCGATGCACGAACTGGTGCCAGCGCCGAGTCCGTTATCGCCGGGAGGCTATTGTGCGTTATGCGTGGAGAAGACGGGACCATCAGCCGTCGAGCGGTATGACCAACGACGACAGCAGGCGTACAGCCCGAATGAATGGCAACAGTTCGCCCCGCCGGCGTACCACTGGGAGCGCTTGGTCCAGTGCCGACCGTCACCCGGCATTCCTTCAATGACCATCCGGCCTCACTCCCGGAATGGGACGATCGGCAAATGGCGGATGATCTGATGCAGCAAGAAGAGTTTCAACACCTGGAAGCGCAACGCCAGCATTGGCTGAAGCAGTTGTATCAGAATCAAGAGCCGATTGTGTACGGCCCAGCCATGAGTCCGGTGGTGCGGGAAGGCTGTTAAGCATCGAGGGGCATCATGCGAGAGGATTTATAGACCTAACGGCGTGGAGCCGTGAGAGGGGAAATTATAAGGAGATCGTCCTCATCAGCCGGGGCATCCGGGACGGTGAGGAGATCATCACGAGTCAACTCCCTGCGGCGATTCCCGGGCTCCCGTTGCAGACCGTTGATGAACCCCCATCGCCCGTGAAGGCTTCTTCGGAATCCGACGATTCCGGACGTGCGTCGACGGTATCCACCGAGTAACCCTGTCCATGGCGTCCCCTGACCCATCCTCCCCGCGTTCCGGTCCGATCGCCTGGATGACCCACCACACGGTGGCAGCCAACCTTGTCATGTTGATTTTCCTCATCGGCGGGTTCGTCATCTTGCCCAACGTCAAGCAGGAAGTCTTTCCGGATTTCAAAGTCGATCAGATTCGTGTCACCGTACCCTATCCCGGGGCCAGCCCGGAAGAAGTCGAGCACGGGATTATCCTGTCTATTGAAGACGTGGTGCGGGGTCTGGACGGAGTGAAGGACGTCACCGCCACGGCCGCCGAGGGGATGGCCTTCATGAAAATCGAGTTGGTGAAAGGGGTCAATGCCGATAACGTCCTGCAGGACGTCGTGAACGAAATTGACGGCATTCAGTCGTTTCCGGAACTGGCGGAGGAACCCATTATCAGTCTGGCGGAAGTTCGCAATCAGGTCGTGACCGTCCTGGTGTACGGAGATCAGGAAGAGCAAACCCTGCGTGACGTGGCTGAACGCGTGCGGGATGACTTGTTGCAACGGCCGGGGATCACGCTCGTGGAGCTGGGCTTGGCCCGTCCCCGCGAAATTGCCATCGAAGTGCCCAAACGGCATCTGCGCGCCTACGGCCTGACCCTGAACCGGATTGCCCGGGAGATCGGGGAGGCGGCCATTGACCTGCCGGGGGGAGGGGTGAAGACTCCCGGTGGCGAAGTGCTGTTGCGGACGCAGGAGCGGCGTGATTTCGGCCGGGAGTATGCGGACATTCCCTTGGTTTCGACCCCGGATGGCACGAACCTCACGGTCGGCGATCTGGCGACGATCACCGACGGGTTCGAGGACACCGATGAGGAAGCCTATTTCAACGGGCAACGAGCGGTCCAGGTCAAGGTGTTCCGGGTCGGCATGGAAACGCCCCAGTCCGTCTCCGATGACGTGCACGCGTATTTGGAGGAATTGCGGCTGGAATTGCCGGACGGTATTGGCCTGGCTGTGTGGAATGACGTATCCGAGGTTTACCGGGACCGGATGAATTTGTTGTTGAAGAATGCCTTTCTTGGCTTGATCCTAGTCCTGTTGCTCCTGGGATTGTTTTTGGATCTCAAGCTCGCGTTTTGGGTCACCGTGGGCCTGCCCGTGTCCATTATCGGGTCGTTTCTCTTCATTCCGTTCACGGGTGCCTCCATCAACATGGTTTCCCTGCTTGCGTTCATTATTACGCTGGGCATCATTGTGGACGATGCGGTGGTCGCGGGCGAAATCATCTATCAGAAACGGGAGCAGGGGCTGCCGTTGGTCCAGGCGGCCATTGCCGGGGCCCGGGAGATCGCCGGTCCCATCATGTTTGCCGTATTGACCAACATCGCCGCGTTCCTGCCCTTGTTTTTCGTGCCGGACACCATTGGTAATTTTAGGGAATTATCCATTTAACTTGACAGGATAATCCGATTGTGATAGGCTTCTTTCATACCGTGGATCGCATGGCGGCCTTGTTCGGCGGCATGCCTGGAAAGACGATGACCTACAAGGGGTTGGTCGC
>MPMZ01000040.1:25000-28415 GCA_002238765.1 Nitrospira sp. bin75 | reverse complement strand
TGGCGACACGCCGTCGCCCGGCGGAGGCTCCGCCTCTTGGCCAAACGCGCCGCTGGACGCGGCTGGCCTCCAGGGGTTGGTCACGGCTCACGCCCGTGTGCCGTGACAGCGCAGCAGCCCCACCCGTGAGGCGTCGCTGAGGCTCAGCCTCACGTCGGCTCTGCCTGGGGGCCGACCCGTGGGTCTTGCGGTCGCACGTCGCACTCTCTGGGGAGGGTGGCTCCTGGCTCGTTCCCGTCGGATCTGTCGATCCACGGGACCCACACCGGCGGCCGGTTCGCTGGGGCTCCCCGGACCGCCGACTCGATTCTGGGGCATCGCGTCGGCGCCGGGGGACAAGGCGGTAGGACAACCTGGATCGTCGCCTCCAACCAGCGGGATCCCCTCACTTGAGAAAGGGGCTGCCAATCTCATAGCTGTCTTTGCGGTTCTGTTTCCTACAGGACGTCTCGTTACTTCTTTAGTTTGCCAAGACGTTCCGCCGTCCGCATCGTCCTGAGGACAATCCCTCTGACGGTCTGGAGTCGGCCCGCGCTTTCCGACGGGCCCACTCTCTTGAGTGCGTCAATGGTCGGAATGGCGGGGAACACTTGGACAACCTACGTCCGCGCCGCGTGCGTTCCCGACACTTTCTGGTCCTTCCCTTTGGCGGTCACAGCGGCCTTCGTGGTCTACTTGGCCGGGGCTGGCTTGGCTCCCGTCTTTTTGGAGTTACTTGATGAGGGTGCTGGTTACCTCGTGACTGAGGATCAGGACTTTTACCATGAAAGAAATTCCACGAAGGGCTTGGCCAGTAATTTGGTCGACGAGATGAAGGAGCGGTCTGAAAACCACCCGGTTCCGTTGATGCCAAATTTGACAGAACTACTGCAAGAAATCCGCATCCCGTTCACCCTGGACACCACGCAAATCTTCAATTCCGTTAGAGCGCAACAAAGCGAGTACATCGAAGAACTAGTGTCCTCCCACGGCTTCGAGCTTCATGGTAGCGCAGAAGGTCAAGTCGATTGCTTCGCGACCGAAGAAGCACGGAAGGTCTATTTTACATTCAGCTTGACTCAACCACGTCGGGATGCCACCGAGACCGGACGGCGCGACGGGAAACTCAAGTTTGAAGGGGCCGGCTTTCTGAATCCGGATACGCGGGAAACAAGTGATGTGCAACTGTCAAGAACTCGGCTGGACTATCCCGATTGGGAATGGCCATCCGGTGGGCCAGCGAGCGGTAGCGTGTTTATCGTAGCGCACTGAAATGCCCCCATGGTTCAGAGCATCCGGGTTCCTCTTGATACATCGTAAGCAGAACCCTCCTGGCCGAACATTCCAGCCCTTTGGCTGTCTGACGCAGAACCCGCCACAATACCTGGCCTCCGAGAATGGTGCGGAACACCGAAGGAACAGGGACCGGGGAATAGGGAACCCGGGAACAGGACTTTCCGGGCCATCCAAAGAAGGATGAAGCCCTCCCGAGAAGAAGCCTGAAATTGGGCCTGCGACAGGGGTATAAAACAGGGTGTAAAAATGTGATGCAGTTCTCCAACTCCCCGTCAATACAGGCGATTCTCGATTGACAGGATTATGTGCTAAAATTCGTGAATAGGGGAAAAAGCACGGATTGGGATGGAACGGATTGGGATGGATACTGGTGGTATCACTGGAAATGGAAGCAAGCGAAAGAGAACAATTCGGAAAGACATGGCCCGTGGACTTTGAAAAATTCCGAGGTGAACGAGCTTCAAGAACAGCCTTGGATGAAAAATGAAGTTCGATTTAATCTGCAGTTGGTCCATACGTTCGCAATCCCACTTGTTGAAGTCACAAACCAAGAAACTCTGAAAGAAAAAATCATCGAGCCACTGCTCGCCGTCTAAATGACTGCCCCTTCCTTCCGCTGTGGGCCTGTAGTTTTTTCGAGTGAGGCGGCGGCGGGTGACGCCCTTCGACAAGCTCAGGGCTATACCCGACTTACGGCTGCCAAGAAGAAGCGCCATGAGATGGCGTGGCTACAAAGGGAAAAACATACAAACGAGAACAATACCCGTGGGTCGGATTCGCGTTTCGTGCCCCGACATTGGGGAGCGGTGGAAATTGTCAAACGCATGCGTGAACGCATACAATGGTTTTTCGAGGAAGGAATGTGTCCATGAAAAAAGCGTTGTCCCAACACGATCCCACGGTCGTGCTCTACCATGCCGACTGCCTCGACGGGTTCGGTGCGGCATGGGCCTTGTGGAAGAAGTATCCGGACGCGCGCTATCTGCCGGTCGAACATGGGCTGAGTCCGCCGTCGGGATTGGACCACGACCACGTGGTGATGGTGGACTTCAGTTATCGGCGAGAGATCATCGAACGCTTGGCCGAGTCCACGGCCAGTCTCCGGATCCTGGACCATCACGTGACGGCGCAGGCCGCGCTGGAGGGTCTGCCATATGCGTATTTCGATATGAAAAAAAGCGGCGCGGTGTTGGCTTGGGAATGGGCGCACCCGGAACCGGCCCCCTGGCTGCTGCTCTACATTCAGGACAAGGATCTGTGGGAATGGCGGCTGCCCAAGAGCCGGGAGATCAACGCCGCGTTGGACTCGTATCCGTTCGATTTTCAGGTCTGGGACGGGCTGTTGCAGGACACGCTGGAAGTCGAAGGCCGGGCGATTCTAAGGCGGGAAGACGTCCTGATTACCAAGATCGTCAAGGAAGCGGTCCTGGTCGAGTTTGAAGGCCAGACCGTGCCGGCGGTCTATAGTCCGGTGATGACCAGTCAAATCGGAGAACGCCTGTGCCAGGGCAATCCGTTCTGCATCATCTGGCACCAACGGAACGGCCGGCGGTACTTCAGTTTGCGCTCCAAACCGGGGACCGTCGACGTCTCCGCCGTCGCCGCCCGGCACGGGGGCGGTGGGCACGTCAATGCCGCGGGATTTTCGGTTTCTCTTGAAGCGGCGGATATTTTGAATCCCATCCGGGAGTAGCGTGGCCTGTGGTCTCCTAAAGACCGCCCTCGTCTTGTTCAAGGGTAGAGCGTAGTTACATGATTCCATTGCGTGACGATAACCCGACGGACATCAAACCCGTCGTGACCATCGGGTTTCTGGTTGCCTGCGCGGTAGTTTTCCTGAATCAGGTGACACTGGAGCAGCAGAGCGGCCAAGCCTTCGTGTATCAGTACGGCGCCATCCCTGCGGTCGTGTTCGGGTATGCCGAACTTCCGATCGAACTCGCGGCTGTGTCACCCTATGGCAGTTTGGTCACCAGCATGTTTCTGCACGGCGGCTGGATGCACCTGATCGGAAATATGCTGTATCTATGGATTTTCGGGAACAACATTGAAGACGTCATGGGACATGGCAAGTTCATTATCTTTTATTTCCTGTGCGGGATTATTGCGGCGTTGAGTCATGCCGCCGTTGACCCGGTGT
>MPMZ01000040.1:0-20000 GCA_002238765.1 Nitrospira sp. bin75 | reverse complement strand
AAAGTCGGGCTTAGTGATCCGGTGGTCCTGGGTGGAAGGGCCATCGCTCAACGGATAAAAGGTACGCCGGGGATAACAGGCTGATCTCCCCCAAGAGTTCACATCGACGGGGAGGTTTGGCACCTCGATGTCGACTCATCGCATCCTGGGGCTGAAGCGGGTCCCAAGGGTCGGGCTGTTCGCCCGTTAAAGCGGTACGAGAGTTGGGTTCAGAACGTCGTGAGACAGTTCGGTCCCTATCTGTTGTGGGCGTAGGAGATTTGAGAGGGTCTGTCTCTAGTACGAGAGGATTGAGATGGACGGACCTCTAGTGTGCCGGTTGTCGCGCCAGCGGCAGCGCCGGGTAGCTATGTCCGGTTTGGATAACCGCTGAAAGCATCTAAGCGGGAAGCCAGCCTCAAGACAAGATCTCCCGGAGGGTAACCTCCCTAAAGGCCACTCGTAGACGACGAGTTTGATAGGCTGGATGTGGAAGAGCTGTAAGGCTTGAAGCTAACCAGTACTAATCGGCCGTGCGACTTAACATCATTTTACTTCTGATAGACATGACCTCCCGATAGCGGGAAGTCGACGACGGGAAACATGAGGGACAGCCGACAAGGGAAGAAGGGCAAGTCCCGGCATGAGTTCCCGAGATGACAGCGATTACCGAATTCCCGGTGACCATGCCGGAGGGGCCACACCCGTTCCCATCCCGAACACGGAAGTTAAGCCCTCCAGGGCCGATGATACTGCAGCCGCGAGGCTGTGGGAAAGTAGGGCGTTGCCGGGTTCTTTTGAAGCCCACGGGTGTAAAAAATCCGTGGGCTTTTCTTTTAGCTCTGTCCTCGACGGTGAGCAATCGACCACACGCCGCGCATCGTCCCTATGAAAAAGAGTGGCCTTCGGAAACCAGGTTTGCTACTCTTGGGGAACATTTCGACGATCGTCCGGCTCAAGTGAACACGTAAGACTGCATGAGACAAATCAACTTCGGGACCTCGGGGTGGCGGGCCATTCTGGGAGAAGACTTTACGTTTCAAAACGTACGAATCGTCTGTCAAGCCATTGTCCACATCCTGAAACAGGAAAAGATCGGGCATCGCGGCCTGATCATCGGCTATGATTCGAGGTTTCTCGGTGAACAATTTGCGAAAGCCGCGGCTGAAGTGTTTGCGGGCCACGGCATGTCGGTGCTGCTGTGCGATCGGGAAACACCCACTCCCACCATTTCGTACCACGTCCTCCAAAGCAACCTGGCCGGCGGGCTGAATATTTCCGCCAGTCATAACCCTCCTGAATATAACGGCATCAAATTTACACCGGAGTGGGGAGGTCCTGCGCTTCCTGAAACCACGCGAGCCATTGAACAACGGCTTGTGCACCTGCTGCACGGAGAGCACGTCAAATGGCTCCCGTGGGAGAAGGCCCAGCGAGCGCAAATGGTGCAACTGTATGATCCGTGTCCCGAGTATTTGGCTGCGCTGGGGAAGCATATCGACGTGGATGCGATCCGTGAGGCCAATCTGCGTGTGGTCATGGATCCCCTGTACGGAACGTCGCGCGGCTATCTCGATACGTTCCTCAGGAATGCCGGTGCGAAAATGGCGGTCCTGCATTATTGGCGCGACCCCTATTTCGGGGGAGTCCGCCCCGAGCCCACGCGAGAAACGACGGCGGAGTTGCAAGAAACGGTGAAACAAGGAAACGCCCATATCGGGTTGTCCACCGATGGAGATGCCGATCGATTCGGTATCGTGGACCGGGACGGCAGTTTTGTCGACGCGAACATCGTCTTGGCGCTCTTGGTGGATTATCTGGCGACGACCAGACGTTGGACCGGAGATGTGGGACGCTCCGTCGCCACCACGCACCTGATCGATCGAGTGGCACAGGAGCACGGTTTGGGCGTCCGGGAAACCCCCGTGGGATTCAAATATCTCGCGGAACTCTTGGCTAAGGAGGAGATCAGGATGGGCGGAGAAGAAAGTGCGGGCCTGTCGATCCAGGGACACGTGCCGGAAAAGGACGGGATTCTGGCCTGCCTGCTGGTGACGGAAATGATAGCCCGAACCAAGAAGACGCTCCGGGAACTCACGGAAGCATTGTTCAATCGGGTGGGCGAAGTCTTTTCGTCCCGCGACGACCAGACCCTCACGGAAACGATGCAGGACAATATACTCAAAGTCCAAGAGTCGCCGCCTTCCGATCTCGCGGGGAAATCGGTTCAGCAGGTTAACACCCTTGATGGATGCAAGCTTGTCTTGGAAGACGGGAGTTGGTTTCTTTTCCGCTCTTCCGGGACGGAACCATTGGTGCGCTGTTATGCGGAGGCATCGACTCCCCAGGAGTTGGACGTGCTGATGGCTGCCGGTCAAGAACTTCTGCAGCGCAACCCCAAAAAGGGCGGGTGACGCGCCAAGTCGGCCCTGCCGTACACCCTCTGCGCGCGATTTTTCCCCGACACGAACGCGTGTTTCTCCCACCTCGATATCGTCCATGCATCGCATGAACAAGGAATTGTCGGTGGCCGTGCAATTGGCCCGTCAAGCAGGCCAAGCCGTCATGGACGTGTATGCCACGGATTTTGCCGTGTCGTCTAAAGGCAAGAACGATCCCGTCACCGAGGCCGACCGGCAAGGGAACGATTTGATCGTGAAGGGCCTGACCGAGGCTTTCCCCTTGGACACCGTGGTGGCCGAAGAAAGCCCTCCTCCTGACGGCATCCCGGCCTCCGGGCGCGTCTGGTACGTGGACCCGCTGGATGGCACAAAGGATTTTATCGCCAGGAACGGAGAGTTCTCCGTGATGATCGGGCTTGCCGTCAACGGGGAAGCCCAACTCGGAGTGGTCTATCAACCGGAGGGAGACGTGCTGTATGCCGGAGCCGTGGGCAGTGAGGCGTGGATGGAACGTCGGGGCATCCGGACGCCCTTGGTGATCAAGAAACAGGATGCCGGACGACCGCTCACCTTGACGGTCTCCCGGTCGCATCGCCACCCCATGGTGGAAAAAATCGGCCGGGCGCTCGACGTCGGAAACGAAATTCCATCGGGAAGCGTCGGATTGAAAATCGGCTTGATTGCGAGGGGCGAAGCCGACGTGTACCTGGAGCCCGGTCCCTATACCAAACTCTGGGATTCATGCGGCCCGGAAGCGATCCTGCGGGCGGCGGGCGGAGCATTTACCACCATCCTGGGCCAGCCCCTGGTCTATGGGAAGCGCCTGTCCCCGAGGGCGTCAGTCCAGGATCAACTCGCCAACACGCATGGCCTGCTGGCGAGCAACGGGTTCTGTCACGCAAGAGTGGTCCACGCGTTGCGGCCGGTCGTGGAAGAACTGGGGCTGACGCCACGGGACGTGTAAGCGAGACGCATTCCTTGTTGCCGTCATGGCATCAAGCGGATCATCAGTTTCGAGGAAGGCTTTGACAGCATTCCGGGGATGACTCGCTTAACTGGATGGAATCCAGGTTAGATTGATCACAGCGGGGTTTCGCCCCCGCACGACGAGGCACATTTGTTTCGGCAAAAGTGCCCAAAATCATTTCCGTCCTGGCGTGGCCCTCCGGGTTCCCTGCGATGCTCGCGGACTCCGGCGGCTGCGCAACGCGCTCCGAGGTAAACAGCGACCGCTCTCGAATGAGGTGTTGCGGGCTAACTCCAGTGGATCTATAATGGTTCCGGAATAGAACCACACGGAGGAAAGGATGTCCGTCAATCTTTCCATCAAAAACGTTCCGAAAGAATGGGTGCAGCACCTGCGGCAACGCGCCAGTAAGCACCATCGTTCGCTTCAGGGTGAATTACTTTCCATTTTGGAAGACAGCCTGAAGCAGCAGGACACGATTTCCCCACAACGTTTGTTGGCAGAATTACGGCAGCGGGGCTTACGCACTCCCAAGGAATCGGTCACGATCGTGAGGAAAGACCGGGATGGCCGTGAAGGTCATTGATACGTCAGCCTTGGCGGCCGTGGTGTTTGCCGAACCCGATGGCCAACGGATCGCGACTCGATTGGAAGAGCATGACTTGATCGCTCCTCACCTGTTACCCTTTGAGTTGGCGAACGTTTGCCTCACCAAGATTCGACGGTATCCGGTGAAGAGGGAGTCATTGTTGGCGGGTTATGAGATGGTCGGTCGCCTGCCCTTGACGTTCATGGCCGTCGACATGACAGAGGTCGTGACCCTGGCTGAAGCCAAAAAGTTGACGGCGTATGACGCGTCCTTCATATGGCTCGCCCAGCAGTTGGACGTCGAATTGGTCACGTTGGATAAGACGTTAGCGAAACAGATGAGGCCCCGAAAGGCCAAGTAGATCTTCCATCCGGGGTTTTCCATTCATTTCTTCGCCACTTGTGCAAATACGGTTTCGTCATGATTGCCCAAGGACAATCCGTGATCGTTTGACTCATGATGTGATCCATTTTATACTCATGGGTATGAGTAAGCGACTGCAAGTGATCCTCGATGACAAGGAAATGCGTGACGTTCAACGAACCGCCAAACGGCAGCAGATGACGGTGGCGGAATGGGTACGGCAAGCGTTGCGGGCCGCGCGTCGGGAAGTGCCGCTGACCGACACGAAAAAGAAGCTAGGAGTCGTTCACGCTGCGGTCCGGCATGAATTTCCGGCCGGCGACATCGACCAGATGCTTCGAGAGATCGACCAAGGGTATCAGGTCAAGATGCCCTCATGATTTTCATCGACTCCAACGTCCCGATGTACCTGATTGGAGTGGCCCATCCCAACAAAGCTCTGGCCCAACGGGTATTGGAAACCTGGATTGCTCATGATGAGCCGCTGGTCACGGACGTGGAGGTCTTACAAGAAATCCTTCATCGGTACGTCGCCATCGCCAGGCGTGAGGCCATTCTTCCGGCGTTTGAAGCCTTGACAGGCATTGTGGACGAAATCTTCCCCGTCGATCGACGGGACGTGGAACGTGCCAAGGACATCGTGCTTTCCACCGAACGATTGTCTGCGAGAGATGCCCTCCATCTTGCCGTCATGGCACGTCATGGCATCAAGCGGATCATCAGTTTTGATGAAGGCTTTGACGGGATTCCAGGGATTACTCGCTTAACCGACAGACCTCTTGGCTAATGCCGGCATGGCGGGGTTTCGCCCCCGCGCGACGAGGCACTTTTGTTTTGGCAAAAGTGCCCAAAACCATTTTTGCAATGAGCAACGTTCCAGGGAACTGTAAGGTCCATGGTTAGGATATCAATAGATGTTCCATTGCACTATCGATGATGAGTATATTGTTTTGTTAGATCCTGATGCTCGCGAGATTCTTTTAGATGTGACAGGTAGCGCAGATGAGGCATTGACTTACAACATGCTCGATATCGGTGGTGGAACAAAGTCAATGGATAAGAACCGTGATGTTATTATCCAGCGACTCCAAAAGCTCAAATCGGAGGATGTTGAATCCTTTCGAAAGAAATATTGTTTTCGGAGTATGTGGGGCGAAGATAGTATCTATGCTCTCTTCCCTCTAATGGAAGGGTATCGACGACTATTTTCTTGGGCCGACATTCTCCGAACTCAATAATTTCGCGGCGGCTCTGGCTATGCCAGGGTCAATCTATGACTATGTCAAGCCCGACTTCATAACCCTTGCTTGCAATCACGGCAGGGCCTTTTGGGTCGAAAACGATGTACGATATTATCCTGGGAAATTTCCACAGATTCGATAGAGCATGTCTTTGGTACAACCAAGAATTTTGTCATGATGCTAAAGACTCATGAGATTGTGTTTTCAGAACTTGGCATAGAAATCGAGAGTCGACCAAAAGAACCAGAGGACAAGTCTTTAAAATGATGTAGACAAGAAAAGTTGTCTGCTGTGGGTGGTGCCGCAAGACTTAAAATAGAGTGCAAATCTTCTTAAGGCAGCCAGTGGCGTAATTGTCGTTATGCAGTTCCCTTCTATCGATTTTTCAAAGGTAGAATCGTTTTGACAATGACAGTTCGAGATAACATTGATAAGTATATTGCCTTCTTTAGGGATAAGACGACAGAAATAGGTCGACTTGAAGTACTTCCTATTTACAGAAAAATTCTTTACTTTGTTGAGATTGATACGCTTAGCCTTGCAGCTTTCCCTAGTGAAAAAAAGGACCATAAAACCCGCGTTATGAAATTTTTGGACAAGTGCTCTAACTGGAGTGAAAGAAACAGGGTCAGCGCAATTCAATTGAAATATTCTCTCAAAGCAAAAGGGAAAAACTCAGGTCCACTTTTCAAGATCAGTAATGACCGAATCAACGAATGCGGAACACGCATAGATGCAAGCGAGGATCTAACTTTTGAAGAAGTTCAGAGCCGCGCATCTTCAGATGACTTAAAAATTGTGGATCAGGTTCGGTATGACAAGCTTTTCTATAAGTACCGAAATATTTTGATTCATGAATTTAGAGAGCCTGGCAAGTATGCGATTCCATCTGTTGATGACCTTTCACCATTTTCGAAAGAAGTAGAGGACGCATCTACCGGGGAAAAAACATGGGAATTAGTTTTTCCGGTTAAATTTCTGAAGAGATTGTGTGAACGTAGCATAGATGGACTTGAGAAGTACCTTATTGAAAATAATCAAGATCCTTATGAATCCTACGAAAGGGGACCACTCTGGTTGCGTTCATGAACAGCTTGGTTAGTCCCTAACTCAATTTCAGACACTTCAAACGCCCTTCCGTCAGAGTTGCGCGCAGACGGCTTTCACTTCGGTGTATAAATTAAGGGCTTCGTGGCCCATCTCTCTCCCCCACCCTGACTGTTTGTAGCCACCGAAGGGAAGGGCGGCATCCACTATGGTATGACAGTTGATCCAGACCGTTCCGGCTTTCAGCCGGGCGGCAATGCGATGGGCCTTGCTCACGTCTTTGGTCCAAACGGCGGCGGCCAGCCCATAAATGCTGTTATTGGCCTTTTCCAGCACGTCTTCAAGATCGGCAAAAGGTTCCGCGCAGACCACGGGCCCGAAAATTTCCTCCTGAACGACCTTCATGTGGTGCGTGGTGTTCACCAGCACGGTCGGTTCGACAAAATATCCCTTGTCGCCATAGCGGTTCCCTCCGACGACAGCCTGGGCCCCCTCATTCATCCCGGATTCCACATAACCCAGGACGCGCTGCTGTTGTTCATCGGAAACCAGGGGACCCATGTCGGTGGTCGTCTCCATGCCGGGTCCCAGTTTGATCTGTTTGGCCTGATCAGCCAGACCCGCGAGCACGTTATCGAAGATCGTTTTCTCGACATAGAGTCGTGAGCCCGCACAGCAGCTTTGTCCATGGTTGAAGAAAATGGCATTGGACACTCCGGGAATCGCTGAAGCCAGGTCGGCATCGGGCAACACCAGACTCGGAGATTTACCACCCAATTCAAGCGTCACTTTTTTCAGGTTGCCGGCGGCGGCCTGGACGATTGAGCGGCCGACTTCCGTCGATCCCGTAAAGGCGACCTTGTCGACGTCGGGATGCGCGGCGAGCGCGGCTCCGGCCGTTTCCCCGAAGCCGGTCACGATATTCAGGACGCCGTCCGGAAATCCGGCTTCACACGCCAACTCTCCCAACATGAGCGCGGAGAGGGGGGTTTGCTCGGCGGGCTTGAGGACGGCCGTACACCCCGCCGCCAGGGCGGGGCCCAACTTCCACGACGCCATGAGGAGTGGGAAATTCCAGGGAATAATCTGTCCGACCACGCCGATGGGTTCCCGCAGGGTATAGGCGAAGAACTGAGCTCCGGGCGCATAGGGGACGGAAATGGGAATCGTGTTGCCCTCTATTTTCGTGACCCAGCCCGCCATGTATCGGAACAGGTCGATCGCCAATGGGACGTCGGCGACCCGTGCCAGGGTCACTGGTTTGCCGTTGTCAAGAGACTCCAATTGCGCTAACTCTTCCGTGCGCTGTTCCATGAGATCAGCCAATCTCCACAGGAGTTTTCCCCGTTCGGATGGGGTCAGCGTTCGCCACGGTCCTTGCTCAAACGCGTGCCGTGCCGCCTTGACCGCGCGATCGATGTCTTCTTTTTGGCCGTCAGGTACCTGGCACAACACGTCACCCGTGGCCGGATTAAAGGTGGGAAACGTTTGTTCGGATAAGGCATTGCCCCATTGCCCGTCAATCAGGATTTTCCGCGGCGCAGACAAAAATCCTTGAGTCAGGGGAGTCATCTCTGTCGTGGCGGCAACCATGGTCTTCCTCCAAGCGTATGGTCTTGTTAGAAAAAAGGATAAAGGAAAAGACGCATCCTTTGACAAGATAATCCGGTTGATCTGATACGTACACGCAGCAATTTATGAAAAGAGAGTATGCTCCTGTTTTTCCCCTCTAGTCTACTTAAAAGCTCCTTGGGAAGTTCGCGTTGCTGAAGAGTCCGCCAGCCGCTCCAGATTTCCCGGTCACGTTCCATCATGCTCTCCTTCCGACAACGCCTCCTTCCCGAACCGCTCGATGGCCTCCAGGGTCTCGCGCACGTCGTCCCAGGTCGTGGTATGGTTGAGAATGCAGAGCCTGAGCGAAAACCTCTTCCGGAGCCGCGTCGATGACATGAACGCGGGGTCCTCCCAAAAGACGCGGGCGAGTACGTTCCGGTTGATCTTTTCAAGGGCTTCCTCGTCTAGAGCGGCGGCCTTGGGGTTGACCCGGAAACACACGATCCCCAATGACGCGGGGTTCAACATCTCCAGGACCGGGCTCACCCGGATGTACTGTTCGGCCCGGGCGGCCAATGCCATTCCGTTCGACACGGCCCGCCGGAACGCGGCCATCCCGAAAGTCTGGACCGACATCCAGACCTTCAAGGCCCGAACCGAGCGGCTCAGTTGCAGCCCGCGGTCCGAGAAGTTCGGATGGTTCGCGCCCCAGATCGTGTCCTGCAGCATATCGTGCGGAATCACGAATGCGTGTTCGAGCGTCCTGACGTCTTTCACCAAAAGGCAGCCCGCCTCGTACGGCTGGAAGAACCATTTGTGCGCGTCCAGCCCGATCGAATCGGCACGCTCGATTCCGCGCAAAAGCTCTTGGCCTTCTTCAGTCACGCTGGCGAATCCGCCGTAGGCGGCATCGACGTGCAACCAGATGCGTTCCGTCTCGCAGTAATCGGCCATGGCTTCAAGCGGATCGATAGCGCCCGTACTGCCTGCTCCGGCGTTGGCGCACACCGCGATGGGATTGAACCCGGCTGCGCGATCCTCGGCCACGGCGCGGGCGAGCGCCTCCATGTCCAGTCGGAAACGTCCGTCGCTGCCAACCCTGCGGATGCACTCCGGCCGAACGCCGATGATCCTGGCTGCGCGGACCTGCGCGCTGTGACTCTGGTCGCTCATGTACACGGTGGCGCGCTCGGGGTGTCCCGCGCTTTCCCTCGCCGCGACGAACGCATCGAGGCTGGCCGCCGAGCCCCCGCTTGTGAAAAGCCCGCCCGCGTTTTCCGGATAGCCGATCCACCGCCGCAACCAGTCGATGACGACCAGTTCGACCTGACTTGGGCCGCTCGACGTCAGCCAAGTACACTGATTGACGTTGTACCCTGCGGCCATGAAGTCCGCCAGGATCCCGGGCCACGTGGGCGCCGTCGGGATAAACGCGAATTGACGGGGATGGTCGAGCCGCAACGCGAACGGGAAGATCTCGCGGGCGGCCCGGTCCAGGACCTCCGCTGCCGGCCGGCCTGCCTCGGGCGGATCCTCCATGAGTCGGTCCGCGAGGATCTGCTGGAAATCTCCTTCCCAGGCACTTTCCTTGGGCAGCCCCTCGATGCGCTCCACCACAAGCTCCGCGGCCTTGCGTGCGAGATCGAGCATCAATTCGGGCGACATACTGAGGCCGTCTCGCGCTTCCTCGTGACTGCGCGCGCTCGGCTCCTGATCGCTTCGCTTCGAGACGTTTGGTGTTTCGCCGATTCTCCGGGAGTGTTCCGCCATGTCTATTCTCCCGCTTGTACGTCAACGTTTAAGGCACAGCAACCGTAGCTGAAGTTGAGCACCCATGAGTCTGGAAAATTTCAGCTTGCTTCATGCCTCGCTGAGGCAACTTCAAAATACGCTATCATGTTGATTGTGGCAATGAAAAACAAGTTTGCGAGGCGTCCAAGAAAGGCCGAGGCTAAAATTTATGGGCGCATGCGTCCATTCATTTCATCTTGCGTGTCGGATGCCCAAAGTGTTTGATCTGTCAGGCCTTCTTTCTTGACGGGTTTTCATTGCGTCCCTAGAATGCTTGTTCCCTGTTCTTATTGGAGAATCAACGCATGATGCGCGATGACGTGGTGGTCATAGGTGGGGGGCTGGCGGGGTCGGAAGCAGCGTGGCAGGCGGCGGAGCGCGGAGCGCGGGTTACAGTGTACGAAATGCGACCCAAGCAAGGAACCGAGGCACACAAGACCGATCAGTTGGCGGAAATCGTGTGCTCGAATTCGTTGGGGTCGGCGGATCCCCTCAGCGCGCCCGGCATTTTGAAGGAAGAGATGCGGCTGCTGAATTCGCTGGTCATGCGGGCGGCGGAATCGGCCCGTGTGCCGGCCGGGGCCGCGCTGGCGGTGGATCGTGAGATCTTCGCACGCGACATCACCCGGGCTCTGGAATCCCACCCGAATATCCGGATCATTCGAGAGGAGATTCAAGAGATTCCCACGGACGCCCTGTGCATTGTGGCCACGGGTCCGTTGACGTCCGAGAGCCTGGCGCAGGCTTTGACCGCGCTGACCCACAAGACGAACCTGGCGTTTTTCGATGCGATTTCCCCGATCATCGATGCCGAGTCCATTGACATGGACACCGTGTTCCGGGCGTCACGCTATGACAAGGGCGGCGCGGATTATCTGAATTGTCCGATGGACGAAAACACGTATTCAGCCTTTTACGATGCGCTCATGGCGGCGGACAAAGTACAGGCCAAGGACTTTGAAAAGGTTCCCTACTTTGAAGGGTGTCTCCCTATTGAAGCCATGGCGGAACGCGGGAAGCAGACGCTGACCTTTGGTCCCATGAAACCCGTCGGATTGGTTGATCCGCGCTCCGGCGTCCAACCGCACGCGGTGCTCCAGTTACGTGCGGAAAATCGCTATGGTTCGTGTTATAACATGGTGGGGTTTCAAACCAAGCTGACCTATCCGGAGCAAAAGCGCGTGTTTCGGATGATTCCGGGTCTCGCACGTGCGGAATTCCTGCGCTATGGCAGCGTGCATCGGAATACCTTTGTGAACTCCCCGGCCTTGTTGCGAAAGACGTTGCAACTGAATGCGCGTGAGACCACGTGGTTGGCGGGCTGTCTCGTCGGCGTGGAAGGCTACGTCGAATCCGCCGCGACCGGCGGCTTGGCGGGAATTAACGCCGGTCGGGCCCTGGCCGGTCTGCCGTTGGTGACGCCTCCCCTGACCACGGCCCATGGGGCGTTGGTGAATTATATTACGACGAGCGACGCCCGGCATTTTCAGCCCATGAATACCAACTTCGGCCTGTTCCCGCCTCTTTCCGCAAACGTGCGGGACAAAGAACAGAAGCGCCGAATGATCCGTCAACGGGCGATTGAAGAGTGGCAGACGTGGAAACGGCAATCCGCACTTTCCTGACCTATCTGGACGTGGAGCGCGGAGCGTCCCGGGAAACGATTCGCAGTTATCACTCGGACCTGCGACAATTCGTGGCCTTCCTCAAAACCGTCACGGACGTGGTGCCGGATCCGACGGGAATCGACGCGGCGCTCGTTCGCCGGTTTCTGGTGTGGTTGGCTGAGCGGAAGGATAAAAAGTCGTCGCAGGCGCGGAAACTCGCGACGTTGCGCAGCCTTTTCAAATTCCTGCACCGGCGCGGGCAGGTACCGAGCAATCCCGTCGCGCACGTGCGGACTCCGCGGCTGGGGCAACGTCTGCCCCGTGTCCTCACGAAAGACGAGGCGGAACGGGTGATGGAGTCTCCTGATTCTGCTGAGGGGACCTACGTCGCGCGGGACCAGGCTATTTTGGAAACCCTCTATTCGACGGGTGCGCGGGTGAGCGAGTTGGTGGGGGTGAATTGGAGCGATCTCAGTCTTGATGAAGGGATGGTGCGGTTGCGGGGCAAAGGCAAAAAGGAACGTCTTGTGCCGATCGGGCACGTGGCGGTCGAGGCGATCCAGAGCTATCTGGCGGTGACACCGGTTCGCGCGAGCCGGGAAGCGGCCAATCCCACGGACGGCCCGGTGTTTCGAAATAATCGAGGCGGCCGGTTGTCGGCACGGAGCGTGGAGCGGATTGTCGGGCGTTACGCCGACCGGTTGCAGGTGGGGACCGTGACCCCGCATACCTTTCGGCATTCCTATGCCACGCATTTATTGGACGAGGGGGCCGACCTCCGGGTCATCCAGGAAATGCTCGGGCACGCGTCCTTGGCCACCACACAAAAATACACGCACCTGGCCACGGATCGGTTGATGGAAGTCTATGATCAGGCCCACCCGCGATCCGGAAACGCCAGGGCGGCCAAGCCCGCAACCCCGAAGAAACCGTCATGAAGGTTCGTTCCACCACGATTCTGTCCGTGCGCCGGGATGGAACGGTGGCCATGGGCTCCGACGGCCAAGTGACGGTCGGGACCACGGTGATGAAGGCCAACGCCCGCAAAGTCCGCCGTCTCCATCACGATCAGGTGATCGCGGGCTTTGCCGGAGCCACGGCGGACGCCTTTACCCTATTTGAAAAATTCGAGGAGAAATTGGAAGAATATCGGGGCAATCTGACCAGGGCCGCGGTCGAGTTGGCGAAAGAGTGGCGGACGGACCGCGTGCTGCGTCGCCTCGAAGCGTTGTTGGCCGTCGCGGACCTGGATCGGTCCTTTCTCATTTCCGGCACGGGGGACGTCGTGGAACCGGAAGACGGGATTCTCGCCATTGGGTCGGGCGGGCCGTATGCGCTGGCTGCGGCTCGGGCGTTGATGGATAATACCTCCCTGACCTCGGCGGGGATTGTCGACAAGGCGATGCGCATTGCCGGCGGCATCGATATCTACACGAATCACGAAATCGTGATCGAAGAACTGAAGGCCCCGTCATGAATCACGACTTCCCTGCGGGGAAACTCGACAGCTTGTCTCCTCGCGAAATCGTCGAAGTACTCGACCGCTACGTGATCGGGCAACGTGACGCCAAACGGATGGTGGCCATCGCGTTGCGGAATCGCTGGCGCCGCCAGCAACTCAGCCCGGAATTGCGCGAAGAAATTTTTCCGAAGAATATCGTCATGATCGGGCCGACGGGCGTGGGCAAAACGGAAATTTCCCGGCGACTGGCGAAACTGGCCGACGCCCCCTTCATTAAAGTCGAAGCGTCGAAATTTACCGAAGTGGGGTACGTCGGCCGTGACGTGGAATCGATCATCCGCGACCTCACCGAACAGTCGGTCAACCTGGTGAAAAGTTCGTCGCTGGAGCGAGTCGAACGGAAAGCCGAGGACATGGCCGAGGATCGCGTGCTCGATTTGTTACTTCCGCCGAGTCCGTCCCGGACCGCGGGGGGGCAGGAAGATGAGCCGGGGCAAGGGGCGCCGGGGGACAATACGCGACAAAAGCTCCGCAAGCAATTGCGGGAAGGCCGGCTCGACAACCGGACGGTGGAAATCGAAATCAAGGAACGCGGGCTGCCGGTCGGGATTATCTCCAACGTCGGCGGCATGGAAGACCTCGAACATCACCTGCGCGATATGCTGGGAGGATTGATGCCCGGGAAGAAGAAAAACCGGGTCATGAAAATTCCCGATGCCCTGAAATATCTGGCGCAGGAAGAAGCGCAAAAACTGATTGATATGGACGAGGTGACCCGCGACGCCGTCGAACGGGTTGAGCAATCCGGCATCGTCTTTTTGGATGAAATCGACAAAATTGCCGGCCGGGAAAAGAACATGGGTCCCGACGTGTCACGAGAAGGCGTGCAGCGGGATTTACTGCCGATTGTCGAAGGATCGACCATCAACACCAAGTACGGACCGGTGAAGACCGACCATATCCTCTTTATTGCCGCCGGGGCGTTTCACGTGGCCAAGCCGGCCGATATGATTCCTGAATTGCAGGGCCGGTTCCCCATTCGCGTGGAGTTGGAAGCCTTGACCAAGGGGGATCTGGTGCGAATCCTGACGGAACCCCGGAATGCTCTGGTGAAACAGTATCAGGCCTTAATGGAAACCGAGGGCATTACGCTCGATTTTACCCGGGAAGGCATCGAAGCCATTGCGGCCGTTGCCGTCGAGGTCAACGATCGAACGGAGAACATCGGCGCGCGCCGGCTCTTTACGATTGTGGAGCGATTGCTCGAGGAAGTCTCCTTTGAGGCGCAGGAACTGCAAGAGAAAAAAGTGGTGATCGACGCATCCTACGTGAACGAGCATTTAAAGGAGATCGTCAAGGACCAGGATCTGAGCCGGTACATTCTGTAGAAGCGCCGGTCAACGCCGGGACAAACCATGGAGAAACTGATCAAAAAAGCCGATGTCCTCGTCGAGGCGTTACCCTACATCCGGACGTTTGCGGGAAAGACCATCGTCATCAAATATGGCGGGAAGGCCATGAATCAGGATGAACTGAAAGACGGGTTCGCCGAAGACGTGGTGCTGATGAAATACGTCGGGCTCAATCCCGTGATCGTGCATGGAGGCGGGCCGCAAATCGATCAAATGCTGGCGCGGCTGGGCATGAAGCCGACCTTCAAGCGAGGTGTTCGGGTCACGGATCAAGCCACCATGGACGTGGTCGAAATGGTCCTGGGTGGAAAGATCAACAAGGAAATCGTGACGCTGCTCAATCAACATGGAGGGAAAGCCGTCGGGATCACCGGAAAGGACGCGCAGTTCATCGTGTGCAAACCGTTTTCCGCGAAAGCCTGGTCACAAGGATTGAGCCATGAGACCCACGGACAGGTGGATGAGGAGTATGGCTTCGTGGGAGAGGTCGATCGAATCGAACCGCAGCTTATCACGAAATTGCAGCAGGAGAATCTGATTCCGGTCATCGCGCCCATCGGCGTCGATCGCAAAGGGAAACCGCACAACATCAACGCGGACCTCGTGGCCGGTGCCGTGGCCGGTGCGTTGAAAGCGGAAAAGCTGTTGATGCTCACCGACGTGCGAGGCATTCGGGGCGCCAACAACCGGCACATGCCCACGGTATCCAGAAAAGACGTCGAACGCATGGTGAAGAAGGGCACGATCAGTGAAGGCATGCTGCCCAAAGTGCGGGCGTGTTTAACCGGCATCGAGGCCGGCGTGCAGAAAGCCCATATCATTGACGGCCGGATCGAGCATGCCGTGTTACTGGAAATTTTCACGGACAAGGGAATCGGCACGGAGATCGTGGCGTGACCCGTCGGTTAGCCTGATGAAACTCACGAAATCTCAATCCGAGCGGAAGAATCGTGCAGCCGTTCCTCCACCGGACCGCCAGACCGTGCTGTTGTTGGTTCACCTGCAGAACGACTTTTGTCCGGGAGGCGCCTTGCCGGTTCCGGAAGGGGATCACGTCATCCCGGTGGCCAATGAATGGATTCGATTTTTTGCCGCGCAGGGGTACGGCATCGTCGCCACACGGGACTGGCATCCATCGAACCACTGTTCATTTCAGGAACAGGGCGGACCATGGCCGCCGCATTGCGTACAAGGATCATTAGGGTCCCAATTCCATCCTGATCTGAAAATGCCACCCGGCACGTTGATCGTGTCCGGTGCCACCAACCCGAAAAAGGAAGCCTATTCCGGGTTTGACGGGACGACGTTGGACGAGCGCCTTGAAGATTTGGGCGCGCAGACCGTGTACGTGATCGGGCTGGCCACCGACTATTGCGTGAAACAAACGGTCTTGGATGCTTGTAAGCTGGGCTTCCGAGTCGTGGTGCTCAGTGACGGCGTGCGCGGTATCGACGTGGAGCCCGGAGATGCCGACCGAGCTTTGGAAGCCATGCAGGAAGCCGGCGCCATCGTCGCCAGTTCGGCCGACCTTGGTGTCCAGTGACAACGTGACACCCCGTTAGCTCTCCACCTGCAATTCACACCAGACGGGCGTATGATCGGACGGCTTCTCTTTCCCGCGCGGGCCTTTGTCCACACCGGAGTTTCCGAGCCGGTCGGCGGCCCGGGGAGAGAGCAGCAAATGGTCGATCCGTAACCCTTGGTCCTTATTCCAGCACCCGGCCTGGTAATCCCAAAACGTGTACACGCCTACCTGCGGGTGCCGGGCGCGAAGCGCATCGGTCAGACCCAGGTAGCACACGGTCTGAAACCGGGCGCGGGTTTCGGGGTGACAGAGCGCGTCGTTGGCGAATCCCTCGGGGTCGTACACGTCGTCGTCCGTGGGACAAACGTTATAGTCCCCGCCCAACACCAACGGCTCCTCATAGGCCAGCAGGGTCCGCACGTGGGCGATCAGGCGATCCATCCACGCCAGCTTGTAGGAAAACTTGTCCGTGCCGATCGGATTGCCGTTCGGCAGATAAATCGACGCGACGCGGACGGAGCCGATGACGGCTTCGAGGTACCGGGCGTGTGCATCGGTCGAATCGCCGGGCAGCGCCCGCTGTTCCACCTCAATGGGCTGTTTCGCGAGAATCCCCACGCCGTTGAAAGTTTTCTGCCCGGCGATGGCGACGTGATAACCCACGTCTTCAATTTCAGCATAAGGGAACCGTTCGTCCGTGGACTTCAATTCCTGGAGCAACAGGACGTCCGGGCTCACGTCTCTCAGATACGCCGTGACGTGCGGCAGCCGGACGTTGATGGAGTTCACGTTCCACGTGGCAATCTTCATATGCAGGGAAATTCTAAAGAGTTTCGTTGCGTTGTGACAAACTTCTCAATGCGCCTCGCCCCACGAATGGCCTTGTCCCACGTCCACCGTGAGCGGCACCGATAGCTGAAGTGCGGGAAGGCACGCCGATTCCATGACGGTCTTCACCACTCCGGCCGTTTGATCCACGGCCGCTTCGTCCACTTCAAAGAGCAATTCGTCATGCACCGTCAACAGCATGCGGGCTCGCGTGTCGAGGCCATGCCGAGCCAAGGCCGGGGGCACGCGGATCATGGCGCGTTTCAGCACGTCCGCGGCGGTGCCTTGGATCGGGGCGTTGATGGCCGCGCGTTCGGCGAAATTGCGTCGCGCGGCGTTCTTGTCGTGGATGCCCGGCACGTGGCACCGGCGCCCGAAGAGCGTTTCCACGTACCCATGTTCGCGACAGAACTGCTTGGTGCGGGTCATGTAATCCTGGATGCCCGGGTATCGTTCGAAATAGGCTTTCATGTACGCCGCGGCTTCCTCGTTGGAAATGCCCAGTTGGCGGCTCAGCCCGAACGCGCTGATCCCGTAGATGATGCCGAAATTGATGGCCTTGGCTCGGCGCCGCATCCCTGGGTCCATTGTGCCGGCGTCGCCGCCGAACATTTGGGCCGCGGTCAGGGCATGAATATCCTGGCCTTCGTGGAACGCCTGTTTCAACGCGTCGATCCCTGCCACGTGGGCGAGGAGACGCAACTCGATTTGAGAGTAATCCAGCGACAGCAGGACCCGGCCGGGTTCGGCCACGAACGCGTGGCGGATTTTTCGACCGTCTTCGGTCCGGATGGGAATGTTTTGCAGGTTGGGGTTCGTGGAAGACAGGCGGCCGGTGGATGCGGCGGCCATGGCAAAGGAGGTGTGCACGCGACCCGTTCGCGGATTGATCTGTTCGACGAGGGCGTCGGTATACGTGCTCTTGAGTTTGTCGAGCTGTCGCCATTCCAGCACTGTGGCCGGCAGTTCATGTCCCTCGGCGGCCAGCGATTCCAGCACGTCCGCGCCGGTGGCATAGGCGCCGGATTTCCCCTTGTGCCCTCCCTCCAGGTGCAGTTCGTCGAACAGGACCTCACCCAGTTGCTTCGGGGAGCCCACGTTGAATTCGTGACCGGCGAGCCGGTAAATGTCTGCCTCTAATGCGCGTTGGCGTTCCGCAAATTCATGGCTGAGTTGTTCCAGTTTCGCCCGGTCCACGTGGATGCCTTCGGTTTCCACGTCGACGAGGACCGGCACAAGGGGCCGTTCCAGGGTCTCGTAGGGTGTCACCATATGATCGGCCAGCAGGCGGGGTTTGAGAAACCGGTGGAGCCGTACGGTCATGTCCGCGTCTTCCGCGGCATAGGCTAGGGCCTGCTCCAGCGGGACCAGGTCGAAGGTCACTTGTGATTTTCCCGTGCCGGTTACGTCTTTGAACGCGATCGTTCGATGGTCCAAATGGAGCGCGGCCAATTCATCCATGCCGTGGCCATGACTGCCTCCGTCCAGGACGTAGGACATCAGCATCGTGTCGTCCAAAGGCGAAATGAAGACTTGGTATCGTCGAAGCACCACCATGTCGTATTTCAGGTTGTGGCCGATTTTCAGCACCGAGGAATCGGCGAAGAGCGGACGCAGGAGTTCGAACGCCGCGTCGAGCGGAATTTGTTCGAGCGGTTCATGTGGTGGAGAGGGAGGCTCCTCGCCGGAGGATGAGGAACCCTCTGAAGCGGGCATGGGTTCGGGAAGCCGGTGCGCAAGGGGAATGTAGCAGGCATGAACGGGTTGCACGCATAGTGAAATGCCGACCAGGTCCGCACGGCTTTCATCCAGCGACGTGGTTTCCGTATCGACCGCCACGGCCCCGGCATAGCGCGCCCGGGTGACCCAGTCTTGCAGGACTTCAACCGATTGGACCAGCTCATACCGGGTGCCCGGAGCCTCCTTGGGTGAGGTTTCCCCGGACGCCAGCCGGTGTTGGACCTTGGCCATGACCGATTTGAAGCCCTGTTCATCGAGAAACGCCAGCAATTGTGCAGGGTCCGGGTCCTGGCGTCGTAACTGGGAAACCGTCACGTCCGTCGGCACGTCAACCCGCAAACGAACCAGTTCTCGTGAAAGCCTGGCTTGCCCGGCGAACTCGATGAGGCTTTGGCGTCGCTTCGGTTGTTTGATTTCGGACGCCCGTGCGAGCAGGGAATCCAGGTCGCCGTAGTCTTGAATGAGTTGAGCCGCGGTTTTTACGCCGATGCCGGGGACCCCGGGAACGTTGTCCGTGGAATCGCCGGCCAAGGCCTGCACGTCCACCACGCGTTCGGGTCCCACGCCGAATTTTTCCTTCACCTCGGCCGGGCCGATCCTCCGGTTTTTGAGAGCATCGAACATGCTCACCCGATCGGACACCAATTGCATCAGGTCCTTGTCCGAGGACACGATCATGACGTCGAACCCTTCCTCTTGGGCGCGTCGCGCATAGGTGGCGATCAGGTCGTCCGCTTCAAACCCGGGCCTTTCGAGACATTCCACGTTGAAGGCCCGCGTGGCGTCGCGCACCAACGGGAATTGGGGGATCAGTTCGTCGGGTGGGTCCGGGCGGTTGGCCTTGTACTCGGGGAAAATCTCGTTTCGAAAGGATTCCCGGGCCGAATCGAAAATCACGGCCACGTGCGAGGCCTGAAGGTCGTCCAGCAGTTTGAGCAACATGTTGGTGAACCCGAGAACGGCGTTTACGGGTGTCCCGTCCTGTCGCGTCAGCACCGGGAGCGCGTGGAACGCCCGGAACAGGAAACCGGACCCGTCCACCAGACACAGGTGCCGGTCGGAAGCGTCTCGGGATTCTGGAGCCATGATCTTCAGCCTGCCTCTTTCTTGGTCTTCGTCAGAGTGACTGCCAAGTGCAACTGATGGGGCGCCGGTTCGGCAACGGTCGTGCATTCCGGGTGGTGTCGGCGATGCGCCATTCTATCAAGCCAATGACGGAGAATGCAGCACCATCGTCTCTTTCCGTCATTCCCGCGCACGCGGGAATCCAGTGTCTTTGTAATGGCATGTGTAGCTGCCGCATTCCGGTTCGATTGGCCCTATGTTGGCGGGGTTTCGCCCCCGCGCGACGAGGTCCTTTTGTTTTGGCAAAAGGACCCAAAACCATTGGCGCCCGGGCGTGGTCGTCCGGGTGCCTTTGCCCGCGTCCCGAATATGAGGGGTGCGGGGGTGGCTTCGCTCGCTCTCTCCTCGCTCTCCAACCGGTCCCTTTG